>JAJRRG010000011.1 GCA_024279675.1 Alphaproteobacteria bacterium | reverse complement strand
GATGTCATTTTTTAAGAAATTGTTTGGTGGCGGTGGCGACAATGATGGGGGCAAACCCAGCGCGCCAAAAGTGCTGGGGGAAGAAACCTATAATGGCTTTACCATCCGGGCCATGGAAATGAAATCGGGCAGTGAATATCAACTCTGTGGTGAAATTGAAAAAGAAATTGATGGGGAAGCACGGGTGAAGCAATTTATCCGCGCCGACAAAATCAGTTCCGAAGAACAGGTCGCCAGTGTAGCGATTGCCAAGGGCAAGCAGATTATTGATGAGCAGGGGGAGGGAATTTTTAACGGTGGTGGATGGTAGGGGAACACCTCTTTCCTTCGTCATGCTCGGGCTTGACCCGAGTATCCATTTTGTTTGCGGTGGTGGACCCTCGGGTTGTTTTTTGTCTCGCGCCGACGGGCTGGCGCAAGGGTGACGGAGTGTAAGTGGGCGCGGTTGCTTTTCTTCTGATTACGATTAGGTTTGATTTATTTGCAGGATGCATATGGTGAGCTGACTTGGTTGATATCAAAAACAGTGATGATCTGAGGGAATGGCTGAAAGGGAAGCCGATAGAATTTTCCGTGGTCATTGCGTCGCGGGTAGCGCTTCGGGTGTTGCCGCTATTGAATGATCTGTTTGAAGCGGGCAACATCGAAGCAGATTATTTAACAGACATATTCCAACCAACACTTCGCGCTATGTTTACATCAGAGGTTGCGGGCAAATATCCAGCCTCTGCTAAAAGCATAGCCCGTACCGCCGTCTATGCCTCCCGTGCCGTCGATATCGTCGATGCCGTCGATGTCGTCTCCGAAGTCGCCTTTGCCGCCATCTATGCGGTCGTTAATTCTGCAGATTCCACCTATGTCGCTGAAGTCGCCAATGCTACAGGATTTGCCGCCGAAGTCGCCTCTCGTTTCGTCACTGTTATTAATGTCGCCAATTCCGCTGCCTTTATCGACGCTTATGTTGCCGATGCAAACTCATTGGATCAAGGGATGTCGCCAGAATATTTGGCGCGTCAACCATTGTGGGGCGGTGGCCAGCCTGACGATTTGGGGAAGATGTGGCGTGGCTTGAAGCGAAATTTATTGGCGCTGGATGAGGATTGGCAGGTCTGGACAGATTGGTATGAGGACGTGTTGGCCGGGCGCAACCGAGCCGGATTGCCCGATGATTTGGTTGAAGAACTTGATCTAAAAATTGCGTTACAGGAAAATGATTGGTGGGAACGCGGCCCGGCTAAGGTGAACGGGGATATTGCTGCTTGGACTGAGGCGGCGCTGGCGGAGGCGGGGACAAAAGACGGGCTTGGTATGGATGGAGAGCTGATAGCTGGTGAAGTTGATAATATTGTCCCCCCTCTCAAGCCAGCTACGGTTCAGCCGATTTGGAAAAGCTCAAAATTAGTGCAATCTACTGCCCTGGTTGAAACTAAGCTATCAGAGCACGTACTTTCATCATATGCAGAAGCAATCAGGAGGGAACTTTTAACTTTAGTCGAAGCTGTAAGTGAGGCGGACAATTTTGATGCTCGCGCGTTGGATTATTTTATTGAAACTGCAAACCTACTGCCAGACGGAAGCTTAAATTCCTCGCTATTGTTTCAACTCACTATGAGATCGTCTCTTTTGCTCGATCAAATTCCAAAAATTGAGGATGAGTGGCCAGATTTTCTTGCTGCTCGGTTTCGGTTGTTGTGTGATGATCTTGATGAATACTTAAGCAGATACGCACTTCGGCGTGAGTTTGATCGCGATGTTTTGGAGGGAAGCTTTGAAGGTGTCGACTTGGACAGTTTTGGAAAAGACATAAACCAATTTATTGAAGTAATGCGATCGGAGCCAATTTCTAAAGTTATTGAGTCTTCAATACCAAATGCACTGGAATCAATCGGCACTGGTATTGCACAAGATCCAAACGAATCGGCACTTCCAGTGCCGCTTTCATCGAAAACCAGCATAGTGGTTGCTTCGGATAAGGCCGAAAGTGTGAATAATGTGGCTAAAGAATTGTTGCGAGCTGTAGGAATTGAAGAAGGTGCTGATGCGCTTCTCAAAGAAGGTAACGAAGCTTACTCAAAAGGTCTCAAGGATAACTATTTGATGGCTTCGTACGAAGCTGGGGCAGTGGAAGCTAACAAGCTTGCAAAAGCAATAAACAGGGGTGCGGTTGCTGAGGGTGTTATTCGTTCGCGGCTCGATAAGTTTGCAAAGAAATATCCGAAGATAGTTGGTTGGATGAAACAATAGACACTATATAGTTACGCCGTTTCCCCCATCGTCATCACCCGATTTATTCGGGTGATCCAGTGCATCGCGTCTGCGATGAAAAGGCCTCAACGCGTCGCCGACGTTACGCACTGGATTGCCCAAACACTCGTGTCATGAACCGGGAATTGAAGAGTTTTTGCCTTGTGCTGTGGATTGGAAGCTGGGCCATGGTGATTGAATTTTGTAACCTGCGCGTCCAACGCGAGGTTGGCGAGGTTGGCGGGGTTGGATGGTTTGGTAGGGTGGTGTATTTTTGTTATCGAATAATGGAAGTGTCCCCCCCACCCAAGCTTTGTCTTTTGCCCTCCCCACGTAGGGGGAGGGAGAAGAAAGGGCAGTTCCATTTTGGGGGAGAAAAAGGGGTTGGCTCAACTCCATTCGTAGTTTGATAATTTGATTATTAGGGAAGTGCGCAGTTAGTGGGTATTGTGTTAACTTTCGTCTTGCTTGAGCTTGCCCCCAGCATCCAACTTGTGGGCCACTTCCTTTGCTTCCCTCCCCTTGGTGGGGAGGGACTGAGGGTGGGGGGGAGATTTGCGAGTCATGACGCAGGTATAGAATATCGGGTGCGTTCGAAGCCCAAGTCTGATGATATTTTTACCCAAAGCGTTTTTTGCGATCCCGATCAACCAGCCACATAACCAGAGCGATAAACACCAGCGTATACGCGCCAAGGCCCAGAATGAAATTCATGTCGGGCATGACGTTGGCCACACTGCTCCAGGCGAACTCCGCCATGTGGCGGGTGGGCGTCCAAACTGATATTTCACCGATGATTTTTGGCAAGATGCTGGGGTGCATCCATAGGCCCCCTAAAAATGCAAGCGGCAGGTAAATCAGGTTAGCCAGTGCCGGAGCAGCTTTGGCGCTGGCAGCGTACCCAAGGGCAATTCCAAATAGAGATGCGGGGATAGAAATAAGCGCGCATACGAGAAGCAGACGGAGGGATTGTTCTGTGGTTAGGGGCGTTTTGCCGAAAAAATAGGAGGCGACAAACACCAGAAGTACAGCGGTAATGGCGAAAAGGACAGCCACCAGCATTTGTGCCAAGGCGTTGGACATGACGCTGGCGGGCAGGGTGCGCATCCATGCATCAAACGGATCTTCGCGGTCTTGGGCAATGCCGACACCAAATTGGTAAAAGGCGATACCGACGACGCCATAGACTGAAAATGAGGCAATGGCCATTTGGGAGTAAAGACCCGCCGGGGACATGGACGCGCCAAAGAACGAATAGAACATCGCCGGGAACAGGAGGGTGGGGGCCCAGAATCCGGGGTTCCTAAGCAGGCGTTGAAATTGTAGTTTTACGTGTGCAAAAAATATGGTCATTATTTTGCTCCTTTAGAGGTGGTATTTGCAGAAATGGAGTTTGAGATTTCACTTTGGCGATAAATGGCGATGGCTTCTTCCAGATCACGGGGGGTGACCTTGAGGTTTGAAAAGGGTTCGTTGGCGTTAACAAGTTCGCGAATTATGTCGTCGGAACTGTTGGTCACCATATTCCATTCCCCGTTTTCCATCGTGAAATTCTCGCGGATGTAAGCGCCGGGTTTGTCTGTCGTTAAACTGATATGGTTGAGGCCAAAGGCTGATTTTATGTCGGATATTGTGCCATCCATGACCGTTATGCCATTGTCTATCATCACGATGTGATTGGCGATGTTTTCAATCTCCAACCAGTAATGGGAGGTAAGAATGAGGGAGCCACCATCGGCGACAAACTGGTTAGCGATAATGGAAAAATCTTTTTGCCCCTTGGCGTCGAGGCCCGTTGTTGGCTCGTCCAAAATGACAAGTTCGGGGTTGCCAGCAAAGCACAGGGCCAAGGCAACGCGGCGGCGTTCGCCCCCGGAAAACCCCTCCACGCGACGATCGATCAATTCTCTTAAATCAAATGTTTCAATGAGCTGGTCGATGGTCCGAGGCGTATCATAATGGGCCGTGGTGAATTGCAATAATTCGCGGGGCGTTAACTGAGGGGGGAAATCGGTGGATTGAGGTGTGACCCCGATACGTTTCATAACCGACGGCGTTCCGGGTGTTCCACCAAACAGTTCAACTTTGCCAGAGGTTGGTTGACGCAACCCTTGCAACATGGAAAGGGCGGTGGATTTTCCTGCACCATTGGGGCCGAGCAGGGCAACTGCCTGCCCCTTTTTTACCTCAAGGTTGAGATTTTTAAGGGCGGATATTTTTCCGAAATTTTTGGAGACATTGGTAAAACTTGCAACATTCATAGTTGGATAACCTTTTATGTGCCGCGTGTCGTTTGCCCGATAACCGGGGTCCACTTATCGGTGGCACGCTTACGCTGAGTGATTAGTTCGGCTAGGTTATCGGGGAATGTTCGGTGGGCAATGGCATATGCGTCATATGCGGTTTACATGCGTCAAACGCGCCTTGTGGGGCGCGTTTGCAGTTGGCGAAGCGTGAAATGCAAACGGATTTTTGTTATTCTTGGATATACTCAAAGCTCTCAATGGTTTTTCCACTACCGGTAAGGAAGAGTTGGTCAAGATTGGTTATCTTATATCGCGAGGCAACCAGATTAACCACGGAATAGACCGCGTCCACCCCATCGGGGTTCACAAATCCGGTGATGCGCACATACAAAGTCCCCAAGTCCGCATCGACATATTTGCCCACCGCGTCAATGGCGTCCATGTCGCCAATTTTGGTGCGGCGTGCGCCGATATATTCCACCTGATCCCGGTTTCTAGTCACTTGGGGAAATGCGTCATTGATGAGTAAATTGGTTAGGTTTTGCATGCGGGTATCCAGATCATCATCCATGGGAAGGGTCATGGGGATAAATTGTAAATTTTCGATAAGTTGGCGTTCTGCGATTGGGATATCTTTACCGCCGGTTGCAAAATTGATCTTCACGATCATACCACCCGCTTCTGAACCGGTTTCAAATAATGGTGTGACATTGTCTTGTCTTGGTACTTTAAAAGTAAAGGGTGCATTTATGGGCCTGCCCAAATCCTGTGCGCGCGCTTTCCCAAAATTATAAATGTCGCTTACAACGAATTCGTCAACTTCAAACAGATTGAACTTGAAGCTTGGTTGACTATCCTGAGCCATGATCGCTCCTGTTCCTACTGTAAACAAACATAGGGTGGCAAAGGCTGTTGTTAGTATGGGCTTGCGAAAATATGACACTTTTAGGCTCCTGAACATTTAGCGATAAAATACAATGTCAGTATAAGTGCAATTATAGTGTGACCTCAATGGGGCTTGTTAATTTGCGTCCTTTCCCAACAAACCTCACAAGGCAAGTCCCGGCCCTAATTAATCATAGGAGTACAAAATAAATGCGTACCCTACGCCAATCGCCAAAATCAGGGGCGAGAAATAGCGTTGGTTCAGGGAGTAAAATGGTTCAACCGTCGCGCTTAAGGGACCCTTGGGAATATATGTTAACGCGCCTCTGATGGTGAAAATGAGCGTTAGGACTATTATGCTGGTTTTTCGCATCCAAAGGGGCAGGGCAATGTCCACGAGATGGGCGCCCCAAAGGGCGCAAATTCCTGCGGCGGCGATTGATATTGCAACAGCTAAGGTGATTGGGAGCGGAGGAATACTGTGGATGTTAGGATCGCCGACAACCGTGTTAACCAAGGATTGCTGACTTGTGCCTGGCCAAAGCATACCAAACCCCCATGCGGTATGCAGCAGAGCGGTGGTCACAAGGATTATAAATATTGTAATAGGTATGATAGCCACTTTAAGTGTTCCTTTTACGTATGCCAAACAGGGCAAGGGCTGGAATAAGGAAGAACGCAATCCATTGGGGAAGTGTTGTCAATTCACCTAAACGGGACAGGCCAAAGACCACAAAGAGTATCCCCCACGCCAAATATTGTAGTGAGATTAAACCCACGAGCGGCGTGCGATGTTGTTGTTTTATGGCCGCGTAGGCAAGGGCCAATGTGTTGATGATCAAGGTGGTGGTTACAGCATGCCAAAGCACAGAATAGACTGCTTTGTCCTCAAGGCTCAACGTGCTCAGCATTGCCGGGGTGTGATATTGTGGGCCGCCGCCAAAAAAGTGGGCTGCGAGGGTGAGCGCAGAAAGGGCTGTGGCGGCAAGGATTGGGATGTTCATGGGAGACTCCAATAGTTTGTTTTCCATACGGTAGCGTATGTAAACTCACTTGTTGTCAGAGTCAATACGCTAGCGTATGGTGTTGTAGCTTTGGGAGTGAAATTTGGGATGCTCTTTTTTGAACGCTAAAGGCAAGCCGGTGTATCTGTTGGGAGTATTGTTTGTAAATGTTGATGGAGTTGAGCAGGTTCTAAATGGGTAAACGTAATACACTGGGGGCAACAGATTGGATATTGGCCGGGTTTCGTGCGTTAACAGTGGAGGGGCCGCAAGGTATTCGTGTGGAGGCCATCGCGCGGGAACTTAAAGTTTCCAAGGGCTCGTTTTATTGGCATTTTAAGGATGTGGCGGCATTAAAGTTAGCTATGCTGACCCACTGGTCCAAGGCGGGAACTGGCGATGTAATTGATGCGGTCGAATTGAATCAGAGCGAGGCTGAGGCGCAACTTTTTGCTTTGATTGAATTGTCTGCCAGCTTTGACAGGGTGGAATTAGGGGGCGTGTTGGCGGAGGCTGCGATCCGGGATTGGGCACGTTATTTTTCGCCTGCGGCGATAGAATTGAAGTCGGCGGATGAGGTCCGGCTCGCTTTTGTTGCATCGCTTATGCAGCGCGTAGGATTTGGTGAACCTGAAGCGAAAACCAACGCACGTATTTTATACGCCGGGCTTATTGGTATGGCGCATTTGGCCCATCAGGAATTGGCGGATATGAAAAGGGATATGCGCGCACTGCTTGAGATGATTTTAGGAGCTCGAACCTGATTTTTGTTGCGCCTTAGTTTCCCAGATATGTAAATTCACGCATAAGCGCCGCCGTTGTTGTAAGGGCCAAATCATTGGGGCCGGTGAGGGAATAGAATTTTGTAACAATGTTTGAAATTGAGAAAACGCCATCAGCGCTGTTGGGGTGCAGCACACCTACAATACGTACACCCATTTCGCCATTTTGTGGGTCCTGATAGGAGCCGATGATCTCAACCGCATCAAGTTCGCCGATTTTAATCGCACCGCCACCGATGTAATTCGCTTGTTCAAAAGATGACGTGATCGATGGAAATACCTGCTGAGCCAGAAATTGACCCAACTCATTTATTCTTTTTTCTAACGGCCCTAGGGCAATGTCCATATTAAAGAACATAATGTTTTCAACCAGGAAAATATTGTCTGGATTTTCTGAATCTTTGCCAACATAAGTCACTTTGAACAGGGGAACATCCGGACTATCGGCTGTTTCAGGGAATGCTGTTATTCCTTCAACTTCAGGCACAAAAATTGAAAATGCTTCCGGTACGGGCACGTTAAATTTTAGGGCATAACCAGTGTTTATCAACACTTTGCGGCCTTGGGGTAATTCATCGACAGTGATGAAATCAAGCTTGAGGTCGGGTGTGGTACCTTGAGCGAACGCCGGGCTTGTGAATACGCCACATACAAGGGTGCAAATAAATAGAAATTTGGTGATGCCGGTGTTCATTAAATTCTCCTAATACTTGCCCTAAGTTACACAAGAAAAATGGCACGTTATAGGATTGTTTTACTCAAGGTTGACTTGATTTGTAAATGTATCCTAGTACTAGAATATGAAAACTGATACTTCAGCCACCCGTAAAGACAATGGGCGTGTAAAAAATCTGACCGATGCGGAATTGCTATTACTTGGACTTGTTTCCGAAATGCCCCGTCACGGGTATGAGTTGGAGCAAGTGATTGAGCAGCGGGGGATGCGTGAGTGGACGCAAATCGGGTTTTCTTCGATTTATTTTGTGCTTGGAAAGTTGGAAAAGGTAGGGCTGGTTGCGGCCAAAAAACCCGATGGAGCAAAGGCTAAGAAAACCTACTCAACGACCCCTAAAGGTTTTCAGGTATTATCGGAACAATCCCTTGATGCGCTTCGGGATGTGCGCCCTGCTCATTCGTCTGTACTGTTGGGCATGGCCCACTGGCCCATGTTGGAGCGAAGTTCTGGGGTCGCGGCCTTGCGCGCGCGGGGGGAGGTTGTCGCTAAAGAATTGGTGCGGCTGGAGGCCATTCAATTTAATCAGCAGCCCTTGCCGGATTTCGTTGAAGCATTGTTTGATTATTCCCTTTCCCATTTGCAGGCTGAGGCGGAATGGATCAAACGAACCGCCGATTATATGGAAATCAAACCAGAGTAAAAAGGATAGTGTTATGGAAAAGACCGATATTAAGAAAATGCTTAAGGAACTTTATCAACCCACACACAAGGATTTTAGCGTGGTTGATGTGCCAAATTTCAAGTTTGCCATGATTGATGGGCAGGGTGATCCGGGGCATGAGGTTTATATGAAAGCCGTGCAATGGCTATATTCAACCATCTATCCGATTAAGTTTATTGCCAAGAAGAAGATGGGTAAGGATTTTGTTGCGGCGCCTTTGGAGGGCCTTTGGTGGGCCGATGATATGGATGATTTCGTCAACGGCAACCGGGATAAGTGGAAATGGCGCATGATGATACATTTGCCCGATTGGACCAATGAGGATTTGTTTGAAGAGGGCGTTGCCAAGGCCATAAGCAAGCTGGGGGAACAGCCTGATAGTTTGCGCATGGGAATGTTTGAGGAGGGGAAATGCGTGCAGATAATGCATATCGGCCCCTATGCGGATGAGGCACCAACAATTGCGCGCATGCATAAGGAATTTATTCCAGCCAACGGGCTTGTCGAGAATGGGTATCACCACGAAATTTACCTCAATGACCCGCGACGCACGGCACCGGAAAAGTTAAAGACTGTCCTGCGGCAACCCGTGCGACTGGTTTAGTCTTGGGGACAAACCCATGAATAGACTTCAATCCCTCGGCAAGGACATTTGGCTTTGCGAAGTGGCAATGTCGATTTTATGGCTTTGCCTGTTCAACGGGGATGATTATTGTGCGGTTGCATGATGGGAAACTTAGTCCTTGCGCTTTATTACCACAGCATCGCAGACGCGACGCGCTGGATCATCAGAATATAGCGTGTGAAGGTGATGGTGCTAGGGTTGCTTGGTAAAAAAAACTTTACCGACGTTGTCTAATGTCGACAGTGAAAACAGCTTCGATGTCTTTGGTGTTTTCTGGGTCGAGCGACATGCCAAAATTTTCGCTATACATCATCGTTGTCACAAAGCTACCTTCAAGCTGTAGCCTACCATCCAGCATCGTGTTTGTGGTCAGTTCAATAATATTGGTGTCAACAAAAGCGGCGACATAATCGCCCTCTACCGAAGCATCTATAAACGAGATGAAGATGGTTGGGATAACCACTTCACCGTCCTGCATATCAAAAGTGATGCTTAGTCCGTCGGCTTTATCCGTGATTGTGTTTTCGCTGACATGGCCAAAGATTTGCACGTTTGTAACCGGCGATCTATCAGTCCACAGACTGCGGGAATTTGCGTCCATTTCAGTGACATACCAAACCCTTTCAAACCCATCAATAACGCCGGTAATTGATCCGATAACCTGCTGAGCGCTTGCTTGGCTTAGGCCCAAAAATAAAAAACAGCTGAATGAAAGAATGCGTAACACAATTAGCTCTCCTAAAATGAATTCGTGAATATATTTGTAACTGCACCATTTGGAAGTGAAAAGTAAAGAGTCTATCAAATCGCTAAGGTGAGTACTCCCTTTGTTTGGCAATGGCCTGTTTTGCGAGATTGTATTTTGGCGATCGTACTTGATTAATTCAACTCCTCACCCCACGTCTTGTTGTAAAAAGGGGAGAGAACCCATGAACAGACTTCAATCCATTGGCAAGGACATATGGCTTTGTGAGGGTGGCAATGTCGATTTTTATGGCTTTGCCTATTCGACGCGAATGATTATTGTTCGGTTGCCCGATGGGAAGCTATGGGTCTGGTCACCTATCGCGCTTGACGATGAACTAAGGATCGAAGTCGAAGCGTTGGGGGTGATGGCTCATTTGGTTAGCCCCAACAAAATCCACTATCTATTTTTGCAAGTTTGGGGGGATGCATTTCGTGATGCATTGCTTTGGGGGCCGGCTTCTACAATCGCTAAATGCAAGGGCCTGAATTTTGAATCGGCCTTGAGTGAAAATGCACCTAAAAGTTGGGGGGATGTGATTGAGATTTTCCATTTTACGGGTTCGCCAGCGATGGATGAATTGGTGTTTTTTCATGCCCCTTCGTCAACCGCAATTCTTGCGGACTTGTCGGAAAATTTTTCACATGAATTTGTGACTGAATATTGGAAGGGTTGGCAGGTTTGGGGTGCGAAATTTTGGGGTATTTTAGAGGGTAAAGCACCACTGGAATGGCGCTCAAGTTTTTTTAAAAAGAAGGCGGCACGCGCGGCAAGGGATAGGCTTTTGGCGCGTGACCCTACTCAGGTGATTATGGCTCATGGACAATGGCAGCACGAAAACGGGAAAGCGTTTTTAACCCGTTCTTTAACGTGGTTGGGTCAGAGTTAAAGTGGTGTCGCGTGAATTTTCTAATATTTAGAATCACTTAGGATGAATTGCTCATTTGATGATTCAGTGGGTGTTAGGGTTCAAAAAACACCCTTGACGCGCAACTGTATAGTTGCCTAAGCTACAAGCAATATGGACAGTAATCTGGTTTTTCAGGCGCTGGCGGACGTCACACGGCGCACGCTTTTAGAGCGTATATATGCATCTTCGGGGCAATCCTTGTCCGCTTTGGCCGTTGGCTTGTAGGTGTCACGTCAGGGCGTTGCCAAGCATATGGCGATCCTTGAAAAGGCGGAGTTGGTTGTGTCGCGTCGTGTGGGGCGAGAGCGTTTGCACTATCTCAACCCTCTACCATTTCGCGCTGTTTCAGGTCGATGGTTGCGCAAGTTTGAAAAAGTGAAACTGGTCGATTTGATGCCCACGCATGGGGACGATATCTGATATGGATATGGTACAAGACATTCACGAAATCTTGACCGATGGGCAGGGGCTTTATGAGTTTACAGAACAGGCAAATTATTTTGTCGCGCAAAGTGGATTTACCCAAGGGGTGTTGAACGTTTTTTGTCGGCATACTTCTGCTTCGCTGGTTATTCAGGAAAATGCGGACAGGGATGTGCGCCGGGATATGAAAGAGTTTTTTGCGCGTCTGGTGCCAGAGGGCTTGGATTGGATCAAGCATACTTGTGAGGGGCCTGACGATATGCCGGCTCATATCAAGTCTGCTTTAACTGCAACATCATTGAGTATTCCTGTTGATGCGGGTCAGGCTATGTTTGGTACATGGCAGGGGATATATTTATTTGAACATCGTTCGCACCCCCACCATCGTCAGGTGGTCATGCAAATCATTGGGAGATAGGTTGATGGGACAGAAAATCAAAATGGACTATATTGGAATGCTTTTGCGGACTGGCTTGATTGTTTTGTTCACCTTGATACTTGTGGGGTGTCAGCCAGGGGGCGAGAATGAGCACCCGATATTTTCAATAGTAAGGGATAATGATGCCAATCGACTGGGGCAATATTTGGCGGAAGGGGGCGACCCAAATATTTTCAATGGCAGAGATAGTTTACTTTATGTTGCATCGGGGGCCAAGGGTGGTCTGGACGTTGTGCAACGTTTGGTGCTGGCCGATGTCGATTTGAATGCTATTTCACGGGAAGGGCGCACGGCATTGCATACGGCGGCGGCGTGGTGCAACACAGACATAGTGGCGCTTTTGCTGGAAGCTGGCGCGCGCACGGATATCAAGAATGCTGAAGGTAAGATCGCGGTGGATGTTGTGTGTGTTGCCCCGCTTGAACGACGTGATCCGGTGCTTGCATTGTTTTTGCAAAATGGTGCAGGGCAATAAATATAAGATAATAATTTGGAGTAAGTAACGTCGGGTTGAAACCCGATGCGCGCGTAAGCGCTTGGGGCAAGTTTTTGGGGATTTTTACGTGACAATATTGATGGAATATCTGCCGTTGATCATCGGATTATTGGCGGCGGGGGCGTTGGCGGGTCTTATGGCGGGGCTGCTCGGCGTAGGTGGTGGCATTGTGATGGTGCCTGCCATGGCAGTTGCGTTTGAAATTATCGGGCTTAGTCCAAATGTCTATCACCATGTGGCGGTAGGTACATCGTTGGCGGTGATCATTGCAACGGGATTAGCAAGCGCCCGGGCACACCATTCACGCGGGGCTGTGATGGTTGATGTGCTGAAAATGTGGGGGCCATTTATTGTTGGAGCAGCGCTTGTTGGCGGGTTGATGGCACGCATGTTTTCCGGCGATATATTACGTATTATTTTTGGCGTGGTGGCACTGTTCGTGGCGTTCAATATCATTTTGCCTGTGCAAAGAAACCTGATGGCAAAGTTAGGCGGTTCCGTTGTAACCAATCGAATTAGCGCGGCTTTTATTGGCTACATCTCGGCGCTGATGGGGATTGGCGGTGGATCATTGAGCGTGCCAACTTTGGTGGCGTTTGGTAATTCTATGCACAAGGCGGTGGGAACGAGCGCAGCCCTTGGGGTGTTGCTTGCGGTGCCAGCTACCATCGGTTTTATAATATCGGGATGGGATGTTACAGGGCGTCCGCCTTTATCTCTAGGCTATGTCAACATTCCTGCGATGCTGGTGATTGGGATTATGGCGGCGAGTATTGCGCCTTTTGGGGCAGCGCTGGCCCATCGATTGGAGCAGAAACACCTCAAACGTGCCTTTGGTGCGTTCCTGCTTATCGTGGGTTCTCGCATGTTGTGGCAGGCGCTGACGTAACCTTGTATTTTGCCTGTGTTTTATTCTTGTATCAGTTCCCAAACCACTGAAACCTGTTTGGAAAAGCTCAATTCACCGGCGGCAACGGGAACGAATGAAGAAGACTCGGCCATGCGTGACATCACTACCATGTCAGGTTGAGGGGCGAAGTTGGGACTGCCCTCTGATATTGCAATGATATTGCCAAGGTTTACCCCTGCGGCCTGCGTGTAAAGTTCTGCCTTGGCGATGGCGTCGAGCATGGCGGCACGGCGTGCGTCATTGAGCAAAGGGGTGGTATCTGTGACAGCAAAGGAAATCGAATTGATCTGGTTGGCACCCACACTGACTGAACTATCGAGCAATTGACCCAAATCATCTAGATTGCGCACTTTAACGCTCAGCATATTGGAAACCTGATAGCCTAGAATGCGCGGGGGCAGGGGGTAGCCATTGGTATCGCGGATGTCAGAATATTGATATTGGGGTTGCACAGAAAATCCCGATGTCTGAATATCTTTTTGCGCAATATTTGCCCCAAGAAGAATGGCAAAAATTTCATTCATGGCGGTGGTATTGGCATCCAGTGCGTCACGGGCCGTTGCGCCGTGTGTTACCACACCCGAACTTATGATCGCCATATCTGGAGCCCCGGAAACCTCGCCATATCCGGTCAGGGAAATGGTGCTTGGTGTCTGAATAGTTTGCGCTTGCGCGGGTGAAATAACCATCAGTGCGAACACCGCAGAAACGAGTAAAGACAGGACAGGACGAGGCATGGGAGAATTCCTTTGGAGAGAATGATTGTTCGGGTTTGTGGTGCCTATTTGCGTTTAATTTAGGGCATATAAGAGAAATTCATTTTTGCTTTGACGCGACCCTTATGTTTCGGGTAACAGGCATGCGCGCGCTGTTTTTTGCATCGCGCGATATATTGTGTGGGCCTGTAGCTCAGTTGGTTAGAGCCGACCGCTCATAACGGTCTGGTCGTAGGTTCGAGTCCTACCGGGCCCACCATTTCTATTTCCCCTGTCTCAAAACCACTTAACACCTTGAAAGGTAATGACATTTTAGGTGTTCGATAACCTTTTTCACGGTGGTAGATGATACGGTCAGAAAACGCCAATCTAAGCACTGTTCGCTTGTGGTTAAACTGCTCGGAAGCCCATAGTTTGTAAGGGTTTGCGAGAAAATTTAGAGCGTGTTCGATAAAATCCTCAAACCTACCTTGTCGCGGGGCAGTATTTTGAAGTTTTTCACTCATAATGCGGCGTTGTTGCTCTAATCCTTCAATTTTTGTCTCATACGCATCGATCATGGTTGAGCTGCTTGTGTTGATAACGCGGTTTAAAAGCCCCTCAATCTGCTTTTCTATCAGCTTTGTTTCAGCTTTAAGAGCATGGATTAAAGCTTGTGCCTGCTCGCCGCGTTGATCCCAAGCATTCTTGAACATCACCTTAGCAAGCGCAAATAAATCATCAGTTGGCCGAAGGGTGCGCACAATATCTGCAAACCCATTTTCGATTTTATCGCGGGGAATAGACTTACGATAGCTGACACAGTTTTTAGTGTCACATAAATAATAGGCATATTTTTTGAGGCGGCCTTTTGACCAACAGGCGGTATAGGGCTTGTTGCAATCACCACATAATACAAAACCGCGCAGTGGAAAGTCATGATTGATATTTTTACGCATGGGGGCTTTAGCAAAACCATTTCGGCGTTTTTGTATCGCATCAAAAGTTTGTAGAGAAACTAGCGGCTCATGCTTGGCCTTGATCCAATTTAGTTTCCAATCCTGATGATGAATGTAACCGGCATAAATTGGACGAATAAAAATGTCGACGACCCTCTGTTGGGAAACATAGCCGCTTTGATTTTTGGGAAATATGGGATGGCTTTCAAAATAACGCTTAACCTCTGATTGGGTTTCAAACCGCCCAAGGGCATAGCCTTCCATGGCTTCGGTAATGATAGATGCCATAGGCTCATCTCTTACCAATAGCTTGCCATGTTCCTTAGTATCTTCATATTTATAGCCCATGGGTGCGCGAAACACCCAATAACCCTTGGCCATGCGCGCTTGCATCTTTTGGCTTACCTGACGGCCATTTTGCTGGCGTTCTAACTCACCTTGAGCGGCGATGATGGTTTCAATGAATTTACCTTCTGGCGAATCCTCAAACTTAAAATTAAGGCATTCAACTTGCGCGCCACGTTCAGCAAACATGCGCCGCAGCTTAAAATGAAACTCGGTATCGCGAGCAAATCGCTTTAAATCATCAAAAATGACAACATAGTTTTTATCAGGCTGGGCTTTTAAGTAACTCAAGAGTGCAACCATGCCGGGGCGTTTCATAAAATCCCCGCCACCAGAAACATCATCAGGAAATACAGCTTCAACTTCATAGCCTTGTAGCTCAGCATATTGGCGGCATCTGGTTTCTTGGGATTCTAAGCCATGACCCTGTTTACTTTGTTTGACACTGGAAACGCGGCAGTAAATGACAGCAGTTTTTGTGATGGTTTTGTTTTCCTTTTCTGATGTCATGTCGCACTCCTCTTGTTCAATGAATCTGATGATCCTTTGCTGGCGTTTTTGAATTGTAAGTTGGTATTGTTTTTAGAGTTTAACACATCAGCCGATTTTTTAGTCAAAAACTCAGCTAAATCTGTGTTCTGTTCACAATGCGTGGATGGCGGCACTTGTTGCAGGGGGTGAACACCAAACCCTAAATCAACAAATGAAACTACGATTGACCATAGGGTTTCAATAAACTCTCGTTTTTGTTCTTCGGTAAGGTCAGATTCATCCAGATACTTACCATATAATTCCCAATCAATGCTCAATGCTTGTGGAGTGCTTACACCCACCGTTACGCTACTTTCCTGATTGCCCGTATCGTCTTTCATTACACTCTCTCCGCTTCTTTTTTCTCCGTTCTGCTGGCCTCATTGCTAGGAACATAAGCAGAACACAGTAGGGATAAATTCCTATAAATGCAAGGAAAATCTTTTGCATTCCTGCGTTTCTTCGAATTGAATTGTTAGCGTTTTCGCGTCAAAGCCAGCTCTTGTGTACGTTCAGGCTTGCGTTCCTGACGTTCAATATCTCGTTTTGGCGTATGATATTGTGCCTCCAAAGCTTTGCCGACTTCATAGAGCTCGCGCCCTTCAATCTTGCTATAGCTATCTTTCATCAGATTTTTTGCGCCGACTTCGGTAATGTTGAGTTTTTCAGCTAAAGTGCATCCAGCATGATCAAAAGCCTGATAAAAGGGCATAGTTTGTCCATCTTTGATCAAAGGCTCGATCGTACGCGCATGGTCGATTGCCAGTTCGTGGCCGGGCAGGTCAATGTTGGCTTCACGTTCTTTTAATCCGAGCCGCATCTGGTTCATACTTTGACCAAAGCGAGCTTTAAATTGGTCACGGATGATAACTTCACCTTTCACGCTATCAAACTTTTCTGAACGGGAGAATGCATGCGAATAATCGGCTAGTTTTTCTCTAAAGCTGCCTGTTTTTCGAATACTGCGCTCTATAATTCCAGAGAGTGCTCAGCTTTCATCAAACTGGCTGTCCGTTAGGGCTTTTCCTGTAAAACTTTGACGTGCTTCCAATATATTCTTTTGGGCATCAGGGTGCAGGGAGGCATGCATGATAATTCTCCTTTTGTTTGAGTTAGCTGCGGGAACGAGAGCGAGTGCGCCGGTCTAGACCAGAACGCCGATTTGTAGCTTTTTGAAAATCTAGCTTGGGTTTTTCACGTTGTTGCTGGATGTGCTTGGAACGTTGAACCAGTTCCTCAATTTGTTGGGTTTCCTGTTGATCTAAAAATGACATCACCTTGTCATTTTGATCATGAACGACACGCCGCGCTTGCAGGATGATTGCACTCTTGTCAAATTTGTCTCTTCGCGTCCATGGTGGGGTGAAGTTCCGGGTTTTGGCACCTGCTTCATTGATTAGGCGTTTGGCGACTGTTTCTACACGGGTCTTGTATTCAAGCCGATATTGCCGCTCTTCATAGTTGCGCACACCGTCAATTAGCTTCTTTACCTGCTCATAGGATTTCCATTCTTCTTTGTTGAGTTTTTGAGCGGCCTCATGACGCGCCGCCTTAAGACCAAAGGTCTTTTTCAAATCGTCTGATATGCTAGAAGTCATATCCCATCTCCATTTTATTGACGGATTTGTAAGGTTGAATCTGTTTGTGATATTTTGGAAAAATGAAAAAATTTAAGTACGTACAAGATATTGATGATTGGCTTGATCCAATGAATTTTGAGGAATTCTGGTATGCGATTGAACCATTTGATCTGATGCTTCAGGAGCGTGACCATTGCGAGGAACAAATTGCCAGTGGTGATAGTGACGAACAAACTGTTTTGAGTGTTCTCAAATATATGGTGCGACGAGAACTGGCAGAAAAACATGGGTTGAAACGCCGCCTGGTTACACCGTGGCTGCAACTGGTTGAAAGTCATTAGCCACCGCCGCTCTGTTTAAAAAACCAAAGCCATGCACAATTCCCATCGTTCGGGTGGATTGTGAAACTGCCGTATGGCCCCCAGTAAGTACAGCTCGTAAAATTACGTTTCGCAAATGGATCAATGCCTTGACCTTCGTCCAGCCAAGAATATGACCAGCGTACATGTGGCAGGCCTAATGATGCATGTGCACCCCACAGAAAAAGCGGCACAATAATCCAGAACATGAATTTTGTGTGTGCTAGAAGCGACTTCATATTAGTCACCTCGCTTGATTACGGGCAGAGTAACTTTAGGGTCAGGCGGTAAAATGCCGCCTTCCAGTGGATTAACAGCGAGGTCGAAGCAGGTAGGGGCTATCTGATTTTGAAACAGTTTTTTACAATGGATGTATCCATGCCCTTTAATCCTGATGATTTGATAATTTGGATCAAGATTCATCAATTCGTCAGGGGTGAAAAGACGTTCTTTTCCGGCGCTGAAATTGCGGGTAAAATCTGACTTATCAGAATTTAGGCCAATGCTTTGTGAAACACTCTTTGTTTCGCCCATGGCACGAGAAATGCCCTCCGCTTCTTCTACATTCGAAAAACTTAGCCATTGCACCACCGGACAGTTTTCTTCGAGTATCACAGCATCCTTTTCACCATATTTTCTCTGAATATCCGAACGCGATTGCGCTATGTAAATGCTAGAAGCATTGTATGATCTTTGAATTGTAACGCGATCTACCGCTTCCTTTAGTGGGGCATTACATAGCTCATCCAGCGTATAAATTGTTCGGCCTGCACCAGCTTTTAACTGTGCGTGCATAAAGGCTTGCAGGTGAAGTGCTAAATGCGTTCCAACCCTTGCCGCGTGGCGTTGGGGTTGGACTAGACAAAAAATCCAGCTTTCCTTGATGATTTGTTCATGGGTCAGGTCTGCATCACGCCCAACATTGTGAAGGGCTGATCCGGGCTCATAAATGCGTAATGAAAATAGGGCAGCGCGTAAATGCTGGAAATAATGTTCTGGGTCATTGTTTTGCATATCAAGCGACTGTTGCGCGCGTGATTGCAGTGCAGGACTACCTTCTTCAGCGGCGATCTCACGCGCACTGCGCCAAACTTTAGGGTCTGCCATCAAACAATAAAGCGCGCCGGGCGTAACCATGTCATGTTGATGATCAAGAAGAATTCTAATTCCTAAATCTTGTTCATCGCGCGGCATATCAAGGAAATATTTGTTTTTGTTATCCCCGGGAACCTCTGGGATTAAAGCTAACGTTGCCGTTTGAATCGTAAATAAAAGATCGTCAGGATTGTTTTTTGCAGTTTCAACAATCGCTCCAAATGGGTTTAGAGACTTTCTGTTAGGATTGTCGCGACCTAAAATCTTGAAGTCATCTAAACATCCATGGCGAAAATTATACTTGTCGCACATAGTTGAAATTTGGCTATATACCTCACCGTCCTTAACGTCGGCGGTAACATTGGCGATTGCCGTGCTCCCCATTAAGGCCTGCACCAAAGGTAATACGACTGTTGTGGTTTTTGCCGAACCACTTGCCCCATAAATCAAGGAAGAAGTATTTGGGTAGGGATCACTAATAAGCTTTCCGTTTTCCAAAAGACCCAAAGGACGCCTGAATATTTTACTCATTCAATCATCCCCGCTTTTCTTAAGTCATCCTCAGAAATTAACGATGACGATTTGGGTTCAATAGAATTCTGCTTCAAGGTTGATACAACCTGCACGCGGGCACTTGTTTTACGGATAGCTTTAAGGACCGCAATGAGCTTTCCTGATGCTGAAAGACCGATTAAAATACTTGGTAGAGCTAAACCCCATAATTCTGGAGTGCTTGGCCACAGCCACCAAGCCACACCCCCCAATAGAAAGGCGGATAGTAGCTTGGCATTGACATTTACAACCTCATCTATTGAAGATTTTTCTGGTGTCATTGTTCTACCCTTGTCTGAAAATTCGGCGTTACTTTCCTATGGTGCCGCGCTGATCAATCACTGTATCAACGGCATTTTTGACGTGTTTGAGGTGGCGTATAAGGCCAATAATTTGCCCCTGCTCATCGCGTAGGGCGAGTGATTGAACTTTCAAGGAACCAAAATGGGATGCAGCAAAAATTGCTAGGATTGACCCGCCAATTAGGAAAAATTTTTCGCCAAAATAGAGATAGCGTGATAGCGAAATTGAAAAACCAATCAGACCAACACCAACAAAACTGGTAATAATTAAAAATGGTTGGTGGATGGTCACCATCTCAATGTTTTGTAGCTCGTATGTTCGCTTCCAAGTTTTAAGAATATTTGCGGTGACTTCAAACCCACCACCTTTGTAAAGAAAGTTTTTCATGAGGTTATCCTTTCTGAGCAATAACGAGCGTTGACGCGCATTAGCGCAGGGAAGCCACTAATTTTTTCATTTTTGATCAAAGTAAAGCTGCCCACATACATTGCCCATTCTGTCTGGCTTTCCCCAAGTGCCATCTGGACTTGGCATGCACACTGATCAGGAGCAGATTGGGCAGCACGTTCGGCGCGCGCACGAATTATTTTACGGGCATCGTCACGCGCTTGTCGTGCGCGGCTGGCAGCTTCATTTTGGATTTGAATTGTTCGGCTGAAACCACCGCCAGTTAGCATGTCGATCAACTGGGTTTGTTGGCTATATTGGCCCTGCAAACTGTTCCACGCTGAGCTAGATTGCGCCGATTGATCTTCAAGGTTAGTTGACTGGTTAAAAGTCTGTTGCTGTTCGTGCGATGCGGCATGAATAGTGGAAACAAGATTGATTTTACAATCTTCAGTATAGTCCGCATGCGCGATACGTGTGGCGGCCTGCGGCCCAATTACAAAATAAGATATAATTGCCCAAAAAATGACAGCGAATACCACGCTGATCGGAGCAATCTCCGTCAGTTCTTTCGTCATAATAATATTCCTTAATAGGGAGGTAAGTTGACCTCAATCTGAGGCCAGACATTTTGCCGGCCTAGCTTCGCATACCGCAATGGCGACAAGTGCTAACTTGCTGTGGACGATGAACTTTAATGATTCCCAGATAGTGCTCATAGGGGTTCGATTTTGACCCGCCACATATTTTACAAGTATGCTGGCCAAAGCCATGCGGATTGTGATATTTGTTCCTTTGATTTGTCATGTTAATTCCTTTCGCGAGGATTCGACGGATCGTTGGCTGGCGGGCAGAATTGCACTTCTGCCCGCCGCTGGTTTTCATAAATCATTTTGGAACTCCATCCGAATAAGAAACGCGCTCAGAAGCAGGCGCGTTTGGGGCCGGAGGTGGACCACCTGCGGCGGCTCGATTTTGAATGCCAGAATGAGTTTCAGCCATTAGTTTTCTCCATTTTATGACGCTGAATTTGGCGACAATTATGGAAATAACATATGGGCTAACATAGGTCAACTTAATTTTAAGAAATAAGTTCTTGATATTAAGGTTTTTGAATTTTATTCGCTTGAGAATTTTTCATTCCCGTTCCTTTAGGCCTGTTTTTTGATGTTGGTAAATTGAATTCAGCCGGAACACTTCCATGGTGATTGTTCCAGCTTTTTATGGCGTCTCCAAGTGGTGGATCAATTATTGCAATATGCGCAGTTGTTAATTTCCCATCCAAATGCCCAAGTTTATTATAAACTCTTTCAAGAAACCTAGGTAAATCCTCACGTCTAGGACGGTCTTGATAAAGTTCAGGGGCAATTTTAATTACACCTTCCCATTTCAAGGTGCGCTTTTCGGCGGTATCCGCAATTTTTTTGATTTCACCAATGGGTAGTTTTTTAAAGGCATCAAACGCTCTTGCAGTTACTTTGATGCGATCTTCATCTTCTGGTTTATTCGTCGGTTCGTTGGAATCCAGTGGTTGTCTTTCTTCACCCCTGTTTGTGGAGCTACTACTTTCCGTAAGCGGTAAGTTTACCCCAATACCGATGTTTTTGTCAAAACTTGTGGCATTTTCATGTTGATTATTACCAACATCTAATGAATCTGCGGTCTTGCGGTATTGTTTAATTATATCCACGGACGCGCTGAAATCACGATCAGATTGTCTATTAATATTTTTGCCGCTTAATCTACTGTATTTGAATGGGTAATTTCTAGCACTTGCAGTCGATGCGCCGCGAGTTGCAGTTTTTGATGCCGTCTCATTTAATTTAGTATACTGAGTTTTAATCATTCGTTTTTTCATGCTGTATCACGTTAGGTTGCATCGCAAATACCAATGTTCCATATTCCATTGGGCTTATACTTATATCGGAATCCTCAGAAATTGCCCATGATTTCCAAATGGGAACATCCAAAAAAATAGGCGATTCGGTCAATTCATAGTAAGAAATATGTAGACCCTTACCTGTACTCAACCAAATTTTTAACTTTAAGCGAACGAGTTCAAGTACGTCGATCTTATTCCCATTCTCGTCTTGTGCCAATTCAAACCTATCGCCATGCAGAACTAATTGATGTGGGGCTAGGACCAAACATACAGTTGCACATAGCTGCGCAACATATTCAGCAGTCAGTTCCCATTCGGGTTTTCTAATGTCTTCAATTTTTTCAACACCGCTTCTCTTTAATAAAGCTTCAGTTGAAACAAGTTCTTCAATAAAGACAGGATGTACTCTGCTATCCTTGTGAGGAAATTTGTTTTCTGCCCAAGTGTCTCCAGGAATAACCTGAGCAGCAGTAAAACCGATCTCTGAAGGTGCGGCGGATCGCCAAGGTTTTGATGCATTAACAAACCCCCCGCCAACGCCATCTGAAAAATTTAGAAAAACTAATGTGTCGGTGATTCTATGCTGTCTTTCACGTTCTTTTAGTTTTGCTTTTCCACTACGTAAAAGTGTTTCACTAATGGCACCACACACCACATCTGTCTGCATTATCAATTCAATAGACTGCCCTGTGACACCAAATGTATCTAACTGATCTCTAAGGATTTGATATACAGCAACACCCGCTAAACTAGCATGAGTAGCGGTATCGGTTATTTTTCCGTAATTTTTATGTTTTCTGTCTCGATACTCAATATCGACAGAAAGCATAGGCCCATAAGATCCAACGCCAATTCTTTTGACCAGGTCAGGCAAATTGCAAATATGTGTGGAAACTTCTTTTAGGTATTGTTCGATGGTTTCACGAGTGATGGGGAATTCTCTGTCGTACTCCCCAGCCGCGTAAGGAAATAATTCGGAGCTAGAAAATTGCAGTTCATTTGAAATGTTTCTATTGGAGCTGTATCCGAAAATTAAGCGAATATTTCTGGCTGTGACTAGAACTCCGGCATATAATGTATCGCCTGCTTCAAGATACATATCCACCTCCTTGGAGGAGCCACAATGCCCCATAATTACGATTATGTGCATTTGCACAACTAACATTTAACATGCAGGCATGAGTTGAACTAGAGGGGATTTACTCTTTAACGAAGAGAATTAGTGCCTGTCCGGGCGGGCTCTATTTCACCAGAAATAAATTGGCTCAACCAAACCGCATGAAAGCGTTTCGGCCCATACGGGTAACGATCCCTGACAGAAGTAAGATCACTGGGAAGCGGCGAGGTATGCCGCTACTTTTATTGTTACGCGCGTGGTCACGCGCTCGAACCCATATCCAAGCTTGCATCAAATTTTTGGACGCGCTGCTGTGCGTCAAATAGATTTACCCGTAAGCAGTTTCAGCCAAACAAAAAAGCGCGTTTGGGAAACAGCTAAACGGTCCCCCACAAATCCATTTGACCCATCCAAATATTTGATCTCGGTCCAATCCGTTCCTCATGAATTCGTCACGGATTTTTAAGAGGACGCTCGCCGCTAGCAAGGGTTCATGCGCAGTTTTCAGAATAAGAAAAGAGAGCTTCGCTTTTTAAAAAACCAAACCAAGCGAGGATAAAATGACCGACTTAAACCATGATAAAATTAGCATAACTTGGCATGTTGATGATGTAAGGCAACGCCGACCAAGCCTAACCAAAGAGCAAGCGCGTGCAGTTTTGCTTGCCGTTAAAAATAATCATAATTCCAGCATAGGCGTGAATTGGGAAGAAATTGATTATTGGATAGAGGATTGTTTTCCTGAATTTCCTGCCAATTCTTCCAACCATAAAGAGCGGGGGCAATCATGACATTATTTTACGCGCCACCCTACGATATTTCAGCCGAAGGATTTTATTTTAGATCAGTTGAAGAATATCACTCTCAATCCGAAACACTTAAAAACAGCTACGGCGATAAGGTCGAAGAATTTGAAATTCAATTTATCGATGGCGACCAAATTGATTGTGAACTGGCAAATATTTGGAACTTAAATCAAGTCAATTTTAATGCCTATATTGAAGCGGCTGACGAATGGGATGAGGATAAGAAAATCCACTATATAATTGCTGTTGGTGAATGTGGGTATTCCCATGAGAAAACTGTAAGTAATCCCGATGGCATCGTATTTGATATTTATGAATTGAGCAGTTTTAAAGAACTTGCAGAGCAATTCATTGATGAGGGTGTCTTTGGCGATATACCGCTAAACCTGCAATCTTATATTTGTTACACCGCCATAGCTCGCGATCTAGCGATTGATTATAGCCAAATCCGCATCGCCAATACCGACCTTATTTATTTGAGCGACTAGCGCAAAATACCTGAAATTGTAGCACAGAAGAGCGTGGGGGTTTTTACGCTTTTCGCTGGTGCAATGACGCACCCACCACCAACAAATCCTTGAAAGGAAAATCCTATGCAACTCCAACATATCAATATTGAAAACTTAAAAACCGCCAACATCAACGTTCGCAAAAAAGGTGCGAAGGACATTGATAATCTCTTGCCCTCTATTCGCTCCCTTGGCCTATTACAGCCGCTTTTAGTTCGCCCAAAGACACTTAGTGCCGAATGTGAAGGCTATGAAATCATCGCAGGACAGCGGCGTTATCATGCCTTGATGAAACTGGCAGATGAGGGCGTAAGCGAACCCGTTCCTTGTATCATCATGGAAAAAGACGATGATGCCAAAGCTATAGAAGCATCCCTCGCTGAAAACGTTGCCCGTTTGCCGATGGATGAAATTGACCAGTACAAAGCATTTTCTGCACTGATTAAGCAGGAAATGAGCACGTGCGATATTGCAAATCAATTCGGCATAACAGAACGGCTGGTGCAACAACGATTGGCGATTGCCAATTTGATAAACCCAATTCTAACGCTTTATACTAGGGAAGAAATTGCGCCCGATACCCTTAGAATATTGACCATGGCCAGTAAACGTCAACAAAGTGCATGGCTCAAACTTTTCAAAAGCGATGAAGAATATGCCCCCGAAGGTTACCAGCTTAAAAGATGGTTATTCGGTGGCGAAAATATCAAAACAGAAAACGCTCTGTTTGGCTTGGATGAATATCAAGGAAGCATCATTTCTGACTTGTTCGGCGAGGATGAATATTTTGGCAACGCAGAAAAGTTTTGGGAGTTACAAAATACAGCCATTGCGGATGCGAAAGAAAAATATCTAGCCGAGAGCTGGGAAGATGTGACCATCTTAGATGTTGGTGAATATTTCCCATCTTACGAATATGTAGATACGGCAAAAGAAGATGGCGGTAAGATTTTTATTGTTATTGCCAATAGTGGGGAAGTCACTTTTTATGAAGGGCAACTGCTACGCAAAGAATTGGAAGCCAAACGAAAATCTGCATCAGGGGAACAAATCCCAACTACCCCAAAGGCAGAACTTACCAAAGCCATGCACAATTATCTCGACCTTCATCGTCATGCATCGGTTCGGGCAGAATTGTTAAACCATCAAGGGATTGCCCTTCGATTAGCAGTAGCGCAAGTAATTGCAGGGGCTGAACTTTGGCAAATCCACGCCGACCCACAAAAGGCCAATTCTGACGCAATTAAGCAAAGCCTTACCACCAACAAGGCCGAGGACAAGTTTGCTAATGAGAGGGATATTATCTGCAAATTATTAGCTGGCTTGATTGATGATAATGCGACAATCGTTCCTGCTAAAAAGGACTGGCAACGCCACAATGACCTATACGGAATATTTGCCAAGCTGATTGAACTTGATGATGAAAACGTCACCCGCATAATGACTTTTGTTATTGCTGAAACTCTCCCATGTGGAAGCGCAACTGTGGAAATTCTTGGCAATTTATTGAGCGTCGAAGCTACCGATGATTGGCAAGTGGATGGAGTATTTTTTGACCTGCTTCGCGATAAGGAAGCAATCAACGCCATATTAAAACAGGTTAGAGGGAAGGTTACGGCTGATGCACATATTTCCTCCACTGCCAAAGTGCAAAAACAAATCATTCGTGATTATCTCGATGGCACTAGAAAGGGTGGCAAGAAAGACTGCGGACATGTCCGGTGGCATCCACGCTACATGGATTTTCCTATGCGAAATTACACCAAACGAGGCGGCTTAAGTGCAATCGCTAATTGGAATTCAGTCAAAAAGATATTCGCGTAAAACTGACGACATTAAAATTTTGGCCAGCGCATTATCGCTGGCCAACTCGGTGGCTTACGCTTTTATTGCATAAGTTTTGCCCAGTCCCTGCCACCGTAAAATATCCGCAAAATTACAACGCGCTTTTCTTCCACCATGAAGGCGATTGTCACACGCCGTTCAAACCCAACGATCCGAAGGCCGGGGCGAACATCGTCGCGGGGCGTCCCGCGCTCTGATGCTAAATCAAAACCGATGCAATAGGATTCTAAGCGTTCAATATATGAAATTGCGGTATCTGGCCCAGCGGCGTTTGCTATCCAGTCATATAAATCAATGAGGTCTAAATTGGCGTCCTCAGAGATTTTTACGCGCCGCTGTTTCACGAAGGGTTCTTTTGGGCATGACGGGCGCGAATATTGTCAACAGCATCGCTAACGTCGAAAGTTTTCATTTCACCAGAGGCAACGGCATCATAAGTTGGTGCAACTTCATTATTAAGCCAACGCTCAACCGCATCATCACGCTCTTGTAACGCGCGTAAACCCGCCCGTACCACTTCGCTGGCACTGGCATAACCACCAGATTTGACCATATTATCAATATATTTCGTTTGTTCAGACTGAATGCTGAATGTGCGTTTATCAATTCCGGGCATATCGCGCCTCCTTTTAAGCCAGTATAGCATAAAAGTATGACTTAGTCATACCTTCGATTTAAGGCGTTTGATATTGCGCGATAATGTCCAAGGGTGAATACCGTTTAATGCGGCCAGTTCTGCGATGCTGGCTTCCTTAGCACTGATTTTCTGGATGGCAGAAATTATCTGACCATCTGTCATTTTTGGCGGCCTGCCTAAGCGTTGCCCACGCTTACGCGCGGCGGCAAGACCTTGTTTCGTACGTTCGGATAATAGCCTGCGTTCAAACTCTGCTAAGCCACTGATAAACGTATAAATCAGCATCCCATGGGGCGTTGAGGTGTCAATAGAAAGGCTGGCAATTTGAATTTCAATGCCGCGCTCGCGCAATAAATCCAGTCGAACTAAAGCATCTTTGGCGGAACGATAGGCGCGGTCTAAATCCCAGATCACAAAGACATCGCCAGATTTGAGGGATTTTATGACCTTTTCATAGATAGGGCGTTTTTTAGCAACGGCAGATGATATTTCAACAAACAACTTGTCACAAATAGGGGTGAGTGCATCAATTTGGCGATCAGGCCGCTGTTCTTCTGTGCTTACGCGTAAATACCCTATTCTCATTAAATCTCCATATTATCGTATGATAAATGTTATATATCAATGCTTTAGAAGCCGCTAAAAGCCTTGTTATGCTCAACATAAACGACCCTTTAAATGTTGTGGCTATCTGATCGGAACTTGCTAAATGCCAATTCAGCAAAGCTATTGATAAACAACTATTATGTAATTATTATAGCAAAACCAAGACTATAAAGTAAAATAACACATAATCGGTCGATTATGTTGGTAAATAAATGGTTTACATTAAGTAAATATAAACAAGTATTCGTTATTATTATTTCAAGTCTATTTGTATCGCCGGTGCAAGCGCAACAACAAAACTTTGACGCAGGCTATGTCCTTAACGGGATGACCAGCGATCAACAAGTTAGTTACATCGCTGGCATTATTGAAGGATTGGCATTTTCGAGGTGGCTAAAAGACGGAAAAGTAATGGATGGAATGAATTGTATTTATGATTGGGCTTACGAAAACACCGAAGAAAAATGGAATCAAATAGAAGCCTTTTTCAGGGAGCACCCTGCAAGACAACCTGGCCCACTTGTTTATATATTAGTGCGTGCTGAATGCGGAGAATAGATGGTTAGACTAGATGAACATTTTAAGCGTGATGAGCGGGGTCGCCATAGTGAATGGCTCCAGCAACGGCGTTGGTTTATCAAATCTCGCCAAGACCATAAACAACGTGTCGAGGCCGAGAATAAACTTGATGACGATATACTCGCCACCGCGTCAGAGGTGGTAATTGCCACGCAAATTCAAATGAAAGAGTTTGAAGTTAAACTCGACGAATATGATGAGGCGGTTGTATTTGCCCTCATGGAAAATCAAATCTTGCTGGATGAAATTGAGCGACGAATTGCAAACGTGGATGCACGCCTTGCAGAGTTATTTACGGACGCGAATGTCATGGAGGATGGTCGCCGTGTTTTCTTAACTGCTGATCGTACTCAAGCCTATGATGAGTTCGGCGCAGAAGTGAGTAGTGCTGAATATGATTATGATCTATTTGCAGAAAATATTAAGCCCGTTGATCCTCATATCGCGGAGTTGAAAGAACGGGGTGAATTGTTCCAAGCCAAAGATGACGCTCTGGAAAACCGTGCGAACATTCATGAGTTTGAAAACGCGCTTGGTGAGGCGCGCGATGAAACAGCAAACGGCGAAATGACTGCCGAGCGTCTCGATGAGCTATCCGCTGAACTGGATGATCTTATGCCGCCCGAAGTGAGAATGCATGTGTCCGGCTATGATGCCTCATCCGAAGATTTGGTTTCAAAAACAGAAATTACTTCACCTGCAAATCAAGTCGCAGATAATGCAAACAACACCCGCATTACCCTGCCGCAACTTACCCAGTAACACCGTTCCTTCAGAACAACATTTGATCGCACCTGTACCTCGAAGGGTGTGATTTGTGTTGTCATTTCCCCTAACTCCGAAAATTTACAAGAGGTGTAATTGCCTCGACAAGTATAATTGAAATGAAAGCAGCACAACAAAAGTCCATAATAAATAAAACTTCAGTTTATACTTTACATTACTCCTAAGTATGTGAGTAAATACTTACATACTAAAAAGGAATAATAATATGAAGAAGAAAATACTGATTGGTGTTGGCGTATTTATTGTAATAATTTTCGCATATAATTATTATAACAGCGTGCAAATGACTGTTTCATCAGATTCTGCGCTCATTGTGCATGAGTACAATTTGAACACTGGTGTTCCAAAAAACTCTAACGGACAACCAGTAGAATAAACGGCAAGAGGTTTAGCATGGTGCAATATAGTAGTTATCAAATTTTATTAAATAGTTATAACTTTATCGGGGGAGCAGGACAGCTTCAAATTCCGAACTCTGGAAATGATTCTCGCGCGGAGGTTTTAAAAAACGGAAATGGCGTTTATCAAATTTATTATATGACACTAAATAGCCTAGCAGACCTCAACAATCTTGGATATTATGATACTCCAATAAGCGACATAGATTCAAATCCTTCAACTGTTGATAGAGAATATTTTGAATTGCCATCTGGAAATAACCCAGAAATCACAAATGCAAATCAACAAAGCATTATTTCATCAATTTTTAGTTCAAATACATACAGTGTATTATTCTCGGATGTTGCCGAAGTAATTTTTAGTGTTGGGAGTACCAGCACAGCAGATATCGTGATCGGTGCAACAACTTCTAGCCAAAACTTACTAAATGACGAAGGTGCTTATGAACTTGACTATTCAAAAAATTCTTCTGTGAGTGGATTTGAGTTAAAGCACGGTGATATTTGGATTAATCAGGATGCTGTACAATATTGGAATAGCGATGAAATTGGCAGTGTGGGATATTCGGCTATTATGCATGAAGTGGGGCATTCTCTAGGTTTACATCACACAAACGACTACCCTTTAATTGATAATCAGCAATATTCAATAATGTCGTATAACTTTCTTGCGGGCATGGATACTTCTGGCCCTAATAATGAGGTTGCGCCTTCTGGGCTTCAACTTTTTGATATTGCGGCGATACAGGAGATTTACGGACGTAATTACGCAACGCGGCATACAGATACAACCTACTCTAAAATAACCGCTTTTGCCTCCGTACGTCCAAACGATGCATTCATCTACACTATTTGGGATGGAGGCGGTAATGATACCGTCAGCGCAGATGGTTTCTATGAAAGCGGAATTGGCGCGGGTGCAATAAGCGGTGCAACAATAGATTTACGCCAAGGAGAATTTAGCTCAATCGGTTCGAGCGTAATCGCTGCGAAGGCAGTTGATAATGTTGCTATCGCTTATCATACAGTCATTGAAAACGCTAAAGGTAGCATCAAGGGCGATGTAATAATTGGTAATGCCTGGGACAACATACTTGATGGCGGCGATGGTGATGATGAACTTTATGGTGATGGTATTGTTTATGATAGCAATGCAGGATTTGGCGCGAATGATGGCAACCATGACGTCAGTAATCCATCTATGAAAGCAGCCGCAGACAACAGCGGTAATGACATACTCAATGGTGGCATTGGGTATGATAAGCTCTATGGGGGAAGCGGAAATGACACATTAATTGGCGGTGCTGGCGATGACACGATGGATGGCGGCAATGGGTATGACACGGCGGATTATAGTGAGGATACTGGGGCGATAAATGTTACGGTGAATAACAGCCTTTCCACAAATGTAACTGACGGATCAAGTAAAACCGATAGCCTGCTAGAAATTGAAAACTATATAGGCTCAGATTTTAACGACAGTTTCACAGTCAAATATCATTCAGGGACAAATATAGATGGCGGGGTGGGCACAGGCGATAGCCTGCTTTTTGATTACGTCTATGCCGGCGGGGCATTTGATTTACGGGTTAATGATGATGGTTCTTTAGTAACTGGTGAAGGTCAAACATTTCAAAATATTGAAACATACCGCCCCGGAGCTCTTGCGGGCACATCAGCATTTTTTATTACCCCAGAATCTTTGGGACATTCATACCATGGCGATAATGATGATTTTTCTTATCAGCGTTTGGATCATTTAATCACGGTTGATTTGGACAATAATTCAGTTACTGGAACCAGCGGAACCGACACAATAACCAGTGTTAACCGAGTGTTTGGTACGAATTACGGTGATACATTTATTGGTGCAGGCAATTATTCAGCTGGCGGGCTTGGTCATGATACATTGCAGGTTTCAACAAGTGAAAATTCGCCTTCACTTGGGATGCCAGCAACATATTTTGGAAATTATCATTTTTCCAGCGCGGCAATCTACGATGCAGTGAATAAAATAGCTCTGCCAATTAATACAGCCACAGACTTTGATACGATAAAAGGCAGTTGGGTTTTAAGCGGGGATATTTACCTTCCCAATAATATTGACCAAAATGAAATCAGTGCCACTTTCACGGCAAAAGGTGCAGATTTGTATGATATTAAAATTCATATAACCGGTGCAGGCGGCATTCTTTTAGAAGATCAATATATTGAATTTGATGGAACAAATTACACCGCTCCAACTTTAAACAATATTACCTTTATTTCGTATGTGGGCGAGGACGTGAAAGGATATGATTTTAGCAGCGTTCTTTCCAGCCTGAGCGGCTCCATAACGCCAAGCGTTACATCGGATTATTTTGATACGCTTCTTACCGACCACAAACAATATGTAGGAACAGTGCTGGACGATACGGTTAACTTAACTTCCTCAACTGAAAGTTTCAGAGGCGGAGGGAGCGGCGATGGCATCATGGTGTTTGATGGCGATGATACCGTTCACGGAACTAATTTATTTGGGGAAGATATCTATCTAGGTGCAGGTGATGATACTGCTTATGGGCTTGGCGGAGAAGATCATATATTTGGCGGTTTTGGTAATGATACGATCACGGGCGGTGCGGGGGATGATGAGCTATTCGGCGGCGCGGATGATGATACTCTAATCTATAATTTCACCGACAATATTGGTGCGAATGATAAATATGTTGGTGGTTCGGGTGCTGATATCCTGCAAATTCAAGCGAGTGAAGCTGACCTCGTGGCTAATAATTTGACCGCCGCCGAAGTTGCGACACTTTTTGAACAAAGGCTTGAATATCAAAAACAACTTGATGATTTTGTAACGCCTTCAAGTGGAGCGAGTAATGCGTTTGAGCTTACCTTAAATTTTGGTGCGGCGACCAGCTTGCAAGCTATAGGGTTTGAAACCCTGACTTGGATTTATAATAATGTCATTGATGGCAATAATAATTTCATCCTTGGAACCAATGGGGATGATAATATTGATGCTTTGGTGGGCGATGATGTTGTTGTTACTGGCTATGGCAATGATGTGATTATTGGTGGCGCAGGTGATGATATTATAAGTGCTGGGGCTGGCAACGATAATCTTGATGGTGGTAGCGAAGATGATACGCTCTATGGCGGTGCAGGCAATGATGTGCTTGTCGGCGGTAGTGGGAATGACACTCTTGATGGCGGCTTGGGTAATGACACAGCCAATTATTCGTCGTCTAGTTCAGCGACAAACGTAAACCTATCAACTGGCATCGCCAGCGATGGCTTTGGCGGAAGTGATACTTTAACCGGCATTGAAAACCTGACAGGCTCTGCTTTTGTGGACATGTTTACCGGTGATATTAATGCAAATATTTTCCACGGCGGCGCGGGCAATGATAATTTTTTAGGTGGCTACGGGAATGATGAGTTATTCGGCGAAGACGATGATGACACATTAAATGGTGGCAGTGATGATGATGCGCTTCACGGCGGCCTTGGTGACGACATCCTAAATGGTGACGATGGGAATGATGTTCTTAATGGTGACGCTGGGGCAGATACATTAAATGGCGGTACTGGCCATGATACTCTTAAAGGTGGCGCGGATAACGATGTTCTGATTGGCGGCCAAGGAAATGATGCATTAGACGGCGGCGTAGGAATTGATACCGCCGATTACTCCGCTGCAATTTCAGGAATAATTGTTGATTTGGATGCGGGTACAACAGTGCAGGATGGCGATGGTGGAAAAGACACGCTTATCAATATTGAAAATATTATTGGATCATCCTTTTACGATAACATCACGGGCGATGCCAATGACAACACCATAAACGGCGGGCTTGGCGGAGATACGCTTACGGGTGGTAATGGCAACGATACTCTCGATGGCGGCGCAGGGGTTGATTATGTTTACGGCGGCGATGGTGATGATACGATCACTTATAATGTTGCCGAGAACACCGGCAATTTTGATTATCTTTTTGCTGGGGTTGGAACCGACACCTTAAAACTATATCTAACCGCGGCAGACTATGCTGTTTATCAGCCAGAACTTGACAGCTACCCAGCATTTCTTGATGTCAGCGCAGACCCAATTAGTGATGGCTTAGCGGTAACCACAAGCACGGGCGTGCTCTTGTCTGACTTTGAAATCATGGATGTTTATGTTGATGGTGTTTTACAGACAGATGATATTATTGGAACGCCCGGTAATGACACGCTAACCGGTACGACTGATGATGATATTATCAGCGGCTTGGATGGTGACGATCTGTTATGGGGCGGCGCAGGCGATGATACCCTTGATGGTGGCGCGGGTAATGATACCGCATCTTATGCAGGAGCAACTTCTGCGGTTACCGCTCAATTAATAAATGGAACAGCCAGCAATGACGGGCTTGGCGGTAGTGATACGCTCGTCAATATAGAAAACTTAATTGGCTCGGACTGGTCAGATAATCTTTGGGGCGATAGTAATGATAACGTCATTCACGCCGGCGCAGGTCATGATCGAATTTCTATTCGAAATGGTGTGAATACGGCCTATGGCGAAGCGGGTAATGATACTTTTAATGCTCTGTATTCTACTACCGGAATCAACACGCTTTATGGCGGCGCAAATAATGATGTCTTTTTATTGGGCGCGCAGGGGGCAAGTTTCGTAGATGGCGGAAGCGGAAATGACACAATATCTTACGCCTATGTGAACACGGCGGTTAACATTGATATTGGGGCAGGAAGTGTTGATAAAAATAATGATAATATCGCCGATGATACCTTCACTACTGTCAAAAGATTAATTGGTTCACGCGCCGATGATGTACTCACCGGTGACGCCGCATCAAACGCTCTAAAAGGTCATAACGGAAATGACACAATTTATAGCGGTGGCGGCATCGATAATATCAATGGCGGTAACGGCGATGATATCCTTTATGGCGGGGATGGTAATGATACTATAACTGCCGGTAATGGCGATGACATCCTGTACGGTCAGGGCGGAAATGATGCTCTATATGGTCAAGGCGGGGCGGATACATTCATGTTTGAAGCTGCAAGCGCATTTACTATTCATGACCGCATACAAGATTTTAAGCTTAGCGATAATGATGTACTGGATATATCTGATTTACTTTCAGTTTATAATTCATCGACGGATGATCTAACGGAATTCGTTCAAATTACCGAAGATGCAGTCGATAGCTTCTTGGCTGTTGACGCCGATGGTGGCGGAGATAATTTTGTTCAAATCGCCAGAATGTTTCATGTTACCGGCCTCACCGATGAGGTTGCCTTGGAAGCATCAGGTAACTTGATTATTTAAACTTTCCCGTCTGCGCTATTAAATCGTACGACATGATAGAGCATATATGTGAGCTGAAAATGCGGTGCATGTGGATCGGTTCATGACCCTCGCTTTAAGTAAGTAGAATAGCAGAAATTTAAGATAACGCGCTCCGCAAGATGTGTACTGTCAGACAAAATTACATTTTGTCCGAACCCTTAACAGGGTCAAGCAGTACCATCTCGACAAGGGGAACCCGCTGGCGCGTTCCCCGTTGTATCCCCTCCGGCCTGTGGCGCGGTGCAGGCTCAGTCATTTCATTATGAGTCTTTCCACACCACCAACCGTATCGCCGGTTGAAACCCACTCGTAAGGAGATTTCACTCTCCCTACACCCATTGACATTAAGGGCGTTCCTGCCCTTATGAAACCAGACAATTCCATTGAGCCCAACCCTACGCAGTTTGGATGCCGCCAACTTGTCAAAGCTCGCCATGATCAAAGGGCTATCGCGCCCCTTGAAACCTCTCCCTCTAACGCTAAGTCACTGCATTCATCTTTGCTCGTAATGCCTCCGACCACGTTTTTAATTTTTCGATGTCTTGTTTCATTTCTTGCGGATCGGGTGGCTCTGGGTCATGTCCACGCGAAGGGTCATGCGCATCAACAAAGTCGCAGCATTTTTTGAAACTAATTTGAAATGTTTCAACATCGCTAGCCTCTAGTGCGGTCACACGTTTTAGGCCTTTTGTATCAATGTAATCGCGGTGCCGCATAACCACATTTGCAAATACTATATCTTCAAGTGCACGTTCCCAAGTTGCCCGTAATCTACTGTAGAGTGATGATGCTGCAGATTTATATCCTTCGTCGTCTTGGGCATCAAAAAGTACTTTTGCTTCTCTTGCTTTCTTTTCAAGTTTATCTATCCGGTCACGTACACTTGATGCAGTCCATGGCAATTTTGGATTCACTATTCCGACAGAATCTTGGCTGCGTGATAAATGAGATAAGCCAATAGGTATGTTCTTTGTAATTGCCATTTGTAACATGTCGTTTACAAAAATCATGTCGTGAGTAAATACAACGACCTGTCGGGTACCTGCTTCTTTTGCGAGGCGTTTTGCAACTTTTGCTCGCCACCTATGATCTAATGAAGTCACCGGATCATCAAATACCAAGGCGGAAGTATGCGAGGCATTTGCAAGTTCCGTGAGATATGAAGCTAGTGCTACACAAGTTTGTTCACCTTCGCTTAGAACTTCATGCCCCTTGGTTTTAGGATTAGCATAGAGCTTCACTTCGTACTGCGGTGAACCAAATTTTCCACCGGATCGTACGACTTCAACCCGTACGCGATTTCCTGCTAGTTCAACGATTTCTTTTTGAAATCTATCGCGCATCAACGGTGTGATTAGGTCGTCTGCTATATCATTTCCAAGTCGTGTGATCGCTGCTGTTGCTGTGCTTTTCAAACACCCTTCAATTAGATGCAGTTCTTTCAGACGAGTTATTTCTGCCTCACCGATTTCTAGTAAATGACTCACCTGTTTTCTGTCTTGAAGGTTGGCCAATTCGTTGAGTATTATTTCTTTCGCTATATCATCCACATCGGCATCCAATGAAGCAGCATAATCTCGCGTCAACTTGGCTTCTTTTTTTACATCTACTTCTGGGGACGCTGGTAATATTGTAAATCCAATCAATTTGTTATCAGAAATTTGTACTAATGTTTGGCGTTGCCGTAAGCGAGCAATGGCAAAAAATCTCAAAACCTGCCTTGCTAAAGGAAAATTATTTTTACGTAGCAACTGCCAAGTTGCCGACACTTTTTCTATGTGAATTTCTACTGCTTTAAAGTTGTTGACTGCTTCCCTGAGTGCCTTCTCTGCACCCGATGCTTTGGTTTCTGTGTCTTGCTTTATGAATGTTTCGAAACCACTCATTCTATCTGCTGTTTGTTCGTCAATTTCTTGATGACATACAACGCAAACTTCACCCTGTTGAGGTGGCAAAGAAATACTGACTTCATTGAGTGACTGTGAATAGGCACGAGCGGATTCCCCAAGTGTCCGCCAAGTTTTTTCTCCGACGCCTTCGAGTCTTAATCCGGAAAATGCATCGGTTGCTGCGATATCGGCGACTGATCTGGTTTCATCAGCTCGCGTTTTTAATTTAATCAGTTCTACTAATGCTGCATCATTAATTATTGCATCAATTTTTTTCAAATAAGTAACTAGCTGTTCTAAGCGAGTAGCATAGTCCCGTTTTGAGGCCGCTGCCACGGCTCCATCTTGAGCCAAATCAACCTGTAGACCTGTTAGCCGGAGTTCATCTTCTTCTGAAAAATCTTTCTTTGGAACCATTGCCGAGATGTCTGTATCATACTGAAGCGCAGACATAGTTTTGCCGATAGAGGAGCTGCTCGACCAACTGGGATTCAGAAATGTGTCGCTGCGTTGTTTTTCAAGCACTTCCTTTTCTGACATAAGGAGGTGCTTTAATTCTTGACACACCCCAGCAAGATCGTCTGGAATATCCAACCCAAAAGGTCGAAACCAAACTTCATTCTTCTTTTGGATGTGAACAGATGCAGAGTCTCTGTCAAATACGGTGATCGCGGAAAGGGTTTCTGCCGCTTTATCATTATCTTCCCATGAGATTAGTTCGGTCGATCCGTTTGTACGAGAAATCTTTAAGTTAGCTGTAGCGTTTCCTTTTGGTGAAGGATTATAAACATCAGGCATAATATCGCCCGCATGTCGCGAACGGCAGGCTTTTTTTAGTATCCGTGTGTAACCCGACTTACCTGTACCATTAGGCCCATATATAATGGTCAAGCCATTGGTCTCAAATGGAAGCGTTTGGCTAGTCGCAAGCTGGTTCACTCCAACAACATTTGAAATAGATTCAAGCCCAATGGATTCGCCAACTCCAGGATCAACAGGCAAATGATCTTTGGAAAGAGGATAAGAACTAATGGTAACAGTCTCGTCGCCTAGTTCCTTCTTGCACAGTGCTAAAATCTCACTGATCGCTTGGTCATCAGGAAACCCGTCGATTACGATGCGGCGTAGCGCATCTCGCTGCCACATTGGTCGTTTGATGGACCAAGACATAATTTTTTCAAGTACAGTATCGGATTTGTTGACGGTTTCATCTTTAGTCATTTTATTTGCCCAACTCGATCATCATAAACGGTCCTGCTCTATCATTTCGATTTCATCATCGGTTAACTGGTAGAGGTCAAAAATTTCTTGGTCGAGTGCTAGTTCTTTGGCGGCAATTTCAATATCAAGTGCGGCCATTTCGCCTTGCAGCTTGATGATTTGGTCCCGCAGGGCAGTGTTGTCAGTTTCGCCGACCTTCAAAAGCGCATCGCACAGTTGTTTCCCATTGGATTTTTCAGTGATGTTAAATGTTGCGGCAAAATTGGACCATTGGGCAGCGATAAAAGTGCCTTCGCCGTCGTCAAGCCAGACATCTGATACAACAGACACATGATCCACAAAGAAGGATAACTCACCATCTTTGAACCGCGCAGAAAGCTCTGCCGTTGGGTTTAAACGTCCGGTGATTTCTTCGTGCTTTGCCGTGATAGCCTCTGCAAGCTTGGTTTTTGCCCAAGCTTTACGCTCTCGCGTATCGGAGCCTTGCGGTGCGGCCTCTTCTAAATCATCAAGCGATGGTAAGTCCGGGAAGAGCCAATGAAGTGGGCGTTTTTTGATTTTGAGACTGCTGCCACGTTTAGTAATGCGGATTGCCATATCGCGGCGTTTTGTCGTCAGTTTTTGCAATGTTTTTGCTTGTGCTGCAATGTTTTCTTTTCGCTTATCATCCGCTGTAGGAATGGGAAGTGGTGCAAGAAATTGCTTTTCAATATCAAAGAAATTATTGACTTTTGGGCGTGCTATTCGGCGAAAAACAAAGTCTATTGCTTTTGAGTTTAATACTCCGAGTAGAAACAGTAGTGTTCCTTCGTCTTGTGATGTGATTGTGTAAACACGTTTATCATTAGCAGCAATACTGCCATCATTATCCAATGAGACCCGAAGCCCCGGTGCTGTACCGGCTATTAGCAGTTTTGCTTGTTGTTGCTTGTTGAGGTTCTGGGTTCGGCTGTATTCATACCATGTTGGTTTGTCGAGCCCTCCTGAATCTCGCTTACGCAAATCAGATTCAAATTTTTCTAGATAATTGAAGACGTCAGGATACTTGGTTGGGAACTTATCTGGTGCAACAATCGTTGCTCGGCCTTGGTAAAAATCGTAGGGAAAAATGATAAACAGATCAGAATCGGGCTCCTCAAATCGCCGAATATGTTCACCAGTTGCAAGCCTCAAAACCAACGGAAGATCTTTGGGAAGTGTAATGTTCGATTTTTCGTTCAAAAAGCTTCCGTCTTCCTTTTTTCGAAGAGAAAAGATTGGAAATGCTCCAGAGATTATTCCTTGCGAAATATTGTTATTCCCAACGTAGTCTGACAGCTTTTCGCATCGTTCATAGAGATCGTCGATTAACTGCCGATCTGGGCCAGTCAGAAGAAGCCACCGTTCTTCAAAACCGATTTTTTCGAAGGGCAGTTCACAATTATGGTCAGGCCACGGGTTATCGGAAACCTCACCATCAACGGCCATTGCGATTTTGACAACCTCATTTCTACGCTTGGAAAAGAATTGAAGAGCGCAATAAGTGATCGCTTCGTCGAAAACTTGGAATGCCCGGAAATTTATCCAGCCTTCCAGATTGCGTCCACGTTCAATCAAACCACGCAGACCGGATCCGTACTTATTCATCTCCCATAAACTTGGGCAGATATACCCCATACGTCCGCGCTCATTCAAAAGCCGGAGTCCCTGTTCGATAAAAGGCAGGTAGAGATCAAAATTCCCAGTTTGTGTGCTTTCATAAGCAACGGAACCGTCGCCCCGCACTTTCAATGCCACCGCCATATCGGCATGAACTTTTCGAAAATTCTGTAACTTTACATAGGGTGGATTGCCAACAACGGCATCGAACCCACCACTGGCAAAAACATCAGAAAACTCTTCCTGCCAATCAAAGGCATTGATTCGATCGCGTTGCTCCGCATCATAACTATCAAGGTCCATGCGCCCTTCATAGAAATCTGGGCCAATCAAGCTGTTGCCAGTTTTGATGGTGCCTTCAAGCGAAGAGAGAGGCTTGTCGCCACGCGCGGTGTGCAGCCATAGCGCAAGGCGGGAAATTTCAACCGATGCCGGATTGATATCTACGCCGTATATGTTCTCTTTCAGGATGTCGTTGATCAGAGCCGAGTCATCTCTAACAGTTTGGGTGTCTTTCAACCTGCGGCGCGCTTTGGTGACACCTTTCTTAGAAGAAAGCGCCCTTTTTAGTTCATCTTGGGCAGCGATCTCTTCCAGCCCACGCAGTGCATGCCATTCGGTGACCAGATAACGCAAGGCGGTGATTAGAAATGCTCCTGATCCACAGGCGGGATCGACGATCCTTACATTGCGCAACTCTTCGCGGTACGCGTTGATTGCCTCTGGGGTTGGATATTTTTCCTCATTAGTTGGCCAGCCAGCGTTTGCTTTCAATTCGTCAAAAAGTGGTGCGACAGTATGGTGAACAACTTTTTCAACGACCCATTCAGGCGTGTAAAATACTCCATCGCGTTTACGTTTGCTTTCCTCATTGACCGAAAGCAGGCCGTCTGCTTTTGCCTCTAAGATTTCAAGTTCGGTGATCGACTGTTCAAAAATTCGACCCAATGTATACAAGCCAAGGCTCTTGGACGGGTCATTCTTGGCGGCATCACCAAGGATCGGTGTATGACCTTGTTCCGTATCCAAACTTTCAGATGCGTAATTGTAAGCTGCTGAAAGATAAAGCAGCGTTTCTTTGTGAGAGTATAAACTGGCCTCGTTTTCACCTTGCCCTGGAACGCAGAAAATCTGGTTGGGAATTTCCAAAGAATTAAGTTCCGCATCCTCGGCAAAAAGCCCACCATTAAACTGATTGATTTTATGCTGACGAAAAGGCGATCCCTCATTCATAGATGTGAATAAACTTTTCAATCGTGCCCAAATCGTATTTTCATTTGGATCATAAAACTCATCGCGACTATCATTGATGAGTAAGTTGCGCAGAAGCTGCGGCGGGTAATTAAGAGCACTTCCCATGTCTTCACAGAAAAAGATAAAAATACACCTGTCGAGTATTTTCTGGGAGAGGCGAACTAATCGTCCTTTAGTACCGGGAAAGTTCGGGTTTGCTTCAACAAGAGTTTCATAAAGCTTTTCACGAAACGCACGATATTCCTTGTAGAACACATTTTCCAGCTCGCGTTGTTGTACCCATTGATGAGCGATAAGTTGCTCAAGATTTGACTTGCCCCCCTTAGTGAGAAGTAATTCTCTGTGAAACAAGCGCGAAAAAAGAAACAGGTCGAACCGTGCCTTTTTTGTGTTTTCTAGCAGTCCCTTGCCTTGAAAAGGTCTTTCGGCGAAATCACAAAGGATAAGTATTGCTCTGGTGCACGATCAAACCAATATAAACGAAATTCGTTCATATCCGTTACAATGGCCCAAGTAGGAACGATAGCCTCTGTGAGGTACATTCCTCTTCGTGCTTCAGCGAGATAGTCTAGCGCCTGCTTCACAGGCGAACGGTTGTTTCCTTTCCGATTTTGATAAGCATCAAGATTGGATTTAATATCCTTGAACTCCGAAAGAACTTGAGGGGTTTCAGAGATATTTTCCGAACCAAATAAGCCCATGGCAAGATCGGCTTGTCCTGTACCGCCTTTTTGACCGGCGCCTTTTATTGGATATTGAGGGTATAAATTGTACTCTGGCGACCCGTCATTGCGCCCGCTGTGCGTATAGCCCCAGAGTTCCTCAAAAAAGGTAGAGATAAATGCGGCTTCGGATGATGTTTCACCAAGGTCTGTACGGCCTGCCCAAGCTTGCAATTTCACCCTAAGCTTGGCTTCTTCGCTAGAACCTTCAAATGCGGCAAATTCGGTTGCCCATATCGATTTCAGGAAATCTTTACTTACAAATGTGTTTCTTGTTAAATTCATTTAGTATTTTCATCTCAGGTTAAACAGAAAAAATACTCCCATTATTGAATAATAGGTAGCAGATTCTCAGTTCTATTACACCAAGAAAAGAAACTTATGCCAGTGATGGCCTTATTAAATTGAAAGCCGTTTCTTGAGCTTAGTTCGAATATTTAGTTTAACCTGATTTTCGAATTTAACGTTTTGACTGGCAGGCGATAACTTTAAATAATTACTTATTTCACGATTGAGCTTTTTGACTCTGACCTGATGATGATGGCGCAGAAGACGAATTTCACGCTGTAGCTGCCTTCGTTCTAATAGTTGCACATCAATTTGTTTTTGCTGTTCTGATCGATCTCTTAGTTTGCAAACCAATGTTTCAGATTCATTCTGCTTTTTGATTTTCTTGTATTTACCGGTAACGCGAAACCAAAGAGCTTTCAGGCCGGTTGGTAGTCGCGTAGATCGAGTTTTTGTTTCTTGCTCGTGTCTGGTGGATTGGGATTGTTTCAGTTGTTCTCGTACCTGTTGGTGTACCGCAACTAATGATTTTCGTTTGGCCTCATGTACGGATGAAGCCTTCTCCTGTTTTGCCAATTCATCATCTGAAAATAGCTTTAGCTTATCAGTGAATTTTCCGGTTAAACGCTCTTTGGTTTTTGTGACTGAAAGCAGGGCGTCAGATTTGCCGAGTTTGGCTTTTAGCTCTTTGGTTCTGACTCCAACCCATTTTGAGACTGCGTAAACCTCACCGCGCCAATCAACGGCGACAAATCCGCGGCGATCCCCTTTGGCAAGGTAATACCCTCGTTCCTCAAGCGCATTGGCAAAGCCTTTGCGTGAATCGGAAATTGCCCAACAATCCTGAAATGTTCTTTTGATAATACGTGGGTCTTGTTTAATGCGTTTGGCTTGTTGCCATTCAGCTTGAGTGAAGTTGAGAGGATTACGTTCTGTGCTGTTCACTAAGCCCAGCGGCATTTGCCAATCATTATCAATGTAAAGTTGGCGTGAAATATCTTGTAATTTTAGCTTGAAGTGGGGGAGGTTGATTGCTTTCATTTTCTGGACATCAATACGCGACCAGACACAATGGGCGTGACGGCGACCTTCTTTCTCATGAAAGACAATCACGCGCGGTTGCCCCACCAATCCGACTTTCTTTTCAATATCAGCGATAGCTTGCTCAAATACGCTAATGGGAACTTTTTCTTGTTCTGGTGGGCTAAGACTTAATGAAAATAGAAATTGTGAGCATTTTGTGCCTCGACTTACCGCGTGAGCTTCTTTGAATGCATCCATTGGTGTATCGGACATAAAGCCGCTGACCTCATGGATTTCAACATGTTCATTATCGTCAGTTTTAAGTAAATGAACAGCTAGTTGAGAACCGCCACCACGTTGGCTCGCTTTCAAGATCATTGCTCACCACCCAATTTTAAGCCAAGGGCTTCGATTAGTTTTACTCTCATCCAAGCGATGTGGGCGCAAGCTACTTTGATTTCACCCTCGGTTTGTTCGTCAATAAGAAGTGATCCACAGTTTGCGTGATATGCTAGCTGATTAAGGTTGTTGGAGAATTTGGTTTGGCCCAATAAACCAAGAACCTGCGCTAACGCTTTTTGATCCTCGACAGGAACGCGCAACCGTGTTTTCCGTGGCGCGGTATCTTTTCCAAAAATGCAGTACCGAATATAGGCACTTCGGGACATTCCCTTGGATAGGTTTGTGAGTGTTGCCAATTCTTTTTCTGTCAGGCGAAGCGTAATACGTAGCGATTGCCCTCTAAGTTCATGCGAGACAACAGAATTAGCACTGGTATTGGTTTCCTGCTGTCTCATGGCCGTGGCCCCCGATTTTGAAGGTGGGGTTTGTTTGGGGACAGTTTTAGCGGATCAATATTTTCTTTGTTGAGGTAGTCATTCCACTCCTCTAAAGTATCAAACAGTGCGTTCGAGGTTTCTCCTCGTACGTCCACCATTTAATCCAGGACTTAGCGCTAAAATGCAGTGTGCTTGCAGGTTCAGCGAACCTAAACCACTCTTTTCTTGTGGACAGTAAAGTCTAAAATGTTGACCGGCAACCTCTTCGGTCGCTTGGTTTTGGTTCGAGGTTTCTTCTCTCGCCACCACCATAATTTTACCAATCTCGCGGCAATTTACTTATTGCGTGAATTTGGATGGGCTAAGCATTTCGTGAATGGCGAGGGCTGCGGCACCTAATTGGGGTTTATTATCTGTCGTTGCGCGCAATATGTCCGGTGGGCTAATTAAGAAGTCTTCACCCAGATGTTTTGCGGATGCAATTCGGGTTTGAATTTCATCAATCAGGCTTGCATTGAGGGTACCGCCAAATACAATAGCTTCAGGGGCAAATGTTCGTGCGATAACAAGGCTTAGCCATTGTAGGCTTTGTGTGGCTTCATCAATCCATTGCCGGGCTTCGGGTTGCTCTAAATGCCAGTCAGTGATGCTGTCTAGGCGCTTTAATTCATGCCCTGACGCGCGCAGTGTATCCAAAAAATGTTGACCAGAAGGGCGCATTTTGGACTTTGGAAAAAGTCCGCCCCATTCGGCGGCGGCTAAGTTATTGCCGAGGTAAAGATTTTGATCGATGACGGCGGCACCACCTATTCCATAGGATAACCAGATGTAGCAAAAATTCTGGTATGGTTTGCAGGCGCCATAAAGCATTTCACCAAGACAGGCGGCCTTGGCATCGTTGATCTGGTAAACGGGGAAATCAAAAAATGGTTGTAAATCGTTCAGCACATCGACATTGGGCCAATTGGAAAATTGTTTGGTTTTAAGGTTGCGGCCCGGCTCTTCGGTGTGCTGGCCCGGATAGCTAACACCACATCCAACGATATGTGTGGAGTTGAGCTTAAGGGCCTCGATTTGATTATTGATGCTTTGGCTGGCTTGACTAAGGATGGCTTCAAAGGAGCGCTCGGTAATGGGTATTTCTTCTTCACTCAGGGGATTTCCATCAAAATCTGCAATGCAGGTAAAAATCCGATCCGGGTCAAAGAACACACCCGCTGTAACCAAGCTATCTGAAACAAAGCGTAATAATTTGGCGGGAAAACCCTTTTGCCCCTGTTTTTCGGGGTTCGGGAATTCGGTCAGCAGATTTATGTCCATCATCTGGTTGACTAGTCGGGTTACGGTGGAGGGGGCAACACCCAGCATTTGGGTTAATTGCAAACGCGAGAGCGGGCCGTGGGTACGGATGAGTGCGATGATGCGCCGTGCGTTGAATTTTTGCAGAATGTCTTTGCTCATATATGAAACTTAAAACCTGTTTTGATTTCCGGCTAGTATTTTTTCAAAAAAAACCTTGCTTTATTATATTGCACGCTGCAATATAATCATGTGGTTTTGATTTACACGTTTCTGGCGCAAGCTAGAATCTCTATTCAAGAATATTAATAGGAGGAAAGAATGCTTACATTTAAGAAAAAGCTGGCCGTTATGTTGGCCGCAGGTCTCGTTAGCAGCGTGGCGCTAGCAGAAGGTACGATTACGGTTTACACCGCCGCACCGCAAAATTTCGTTGACGCCCTCGTGCCCATGTTCGAGGAACAATCCGGTACCAAGGTCGAAATCATTAAGGCCGGGTCTGGTGAATTATTGAACCGTCTGACCGCAGAAAGTGCTCGGCCCATTGCCGATGTTCTGTGGAGTGTTGATGGCACTGTGATCGATTTTAACGTTGATCTTTTTGAAGCCTATACATCAGTGCATGCGGATATGATTGCGCCGGATTTGGTGACAAGTGACATGTGGTCGCCGTTCACAGCTGTTGTGATGGCGTTTATTGTCAACGAAGGCAAACTTGATGGTTTGGCTGTGCCTACGAGTTGGGCAGATTTGGCCAAGCCTGAATATGACGATCTGATTTCGTCGGCTCGCGCTGATAAGTCTGGCTCTGCTTTCATTCAGTTTGCCACGGTTCTTCAGGCATTTGGTAGCGAAGAAGCTGGCTGGGAAGTCTATAAGGGCATGTTGGGCAATTTCGTATTGTCCGATAGTTCAGGTGCTGTGCCGCGCTTCGTCAATGATGGTGAACTTCCCATTGGGATTACACTTGAAGATGCTGCGTTGCGTTATAAGCAAGGCGGTGGACCCGTTACTATCGTTTATCCGAGTGAAGTAACTGCGTTGGCACCTGATGCCATGGCAATCGTTGCTGGTGGACCAAATCCTGAAGAAGGAAAAGCCTTTATCGACTTTATCCTGACCAAGGAAGCACAAGAAGTTGTTGCTGGTCTTGGGCGTCGCCCGGTTCGTTCCGATGTTGCATCAAATGAATTGCTGGTGCCATTGACCGAAATTAAAGCTGTGGACTATGACTTCCAGTGGGCAGCAAACAATCGTGCGACCCTGGTTGAAGCCTGGGGCGAAGTTGTACTTGACGTGCAATAAACACCAATAAACGGGTGGCCGTATTTTTGCGGCCACCTTTATTTTTATATTTATGCGAGTTGAGGGTTTCATGGCGTCCGTAGAAATTGTCGGGTTGAAAAAACTTTATGGGAATGTTGTTGCACTGTCTGACATTACTCTAACCATCGAGTCCGGGGCGTTTTTTACCCTTTTGGGGCCCAGTGGTTGCGGTAAAACGACATTATTGCGCACCATCGCGGGGTTTCATTTCCAAGATGCGGGAACAATCCATATCGATGGAAAATCGATAGAAAATGCCCCGGCCCATAAGCGAGGCGTCGGCATGGTCTTTCAAGATTATGCGGTTTTTCCACATTTGAGCGTCTCTGATAATGTGGCGTTTGGTTTAAAACAACGCAAGATTTCCGCCGTTGATATCAAGAGCCGCGTTGCCGATGTTCTAGAAGCTGTGCAGTTAAGCGAGTTTGCTGAGAGAATGCCCCATGAATTGAGCGGGGGACAACAGCAACGGGTTGGTTTGGCACGGGCCATTGTGATTAATCCGACCGTGTTGTTGATGGATGAACCATTGTCGAACCTTGATGCAAAACTAAGGGTTGATTTGCGCGCTGAATTGCGCCGCATTCAACAGGATTTGGGCATGACCACGGTCTATGTGACCCACGATCAGGAAGAGGCATTGGCAATGTCTGATGTGGTCTGCGTGTTGCATGATGGTATAATCCAGCAAGCGGCCAGCCCGCTTGAACTTTATAATCAACCGGCAAATAAGTTTGTTGCTTCCTTTGTCGGGGGAAATAATTTCTTGAAAGTTGTGTTGAAAGACGCTGAGGCGTATTTGCCAAGTGCTGAGGCGTCGCTCGGACCCGTCAGTGCGACGCAAACACCAATTGTTGCGGCTGTCCGGCCTGAAAATATTTCGATTGTACTGGGTGAGGAAAAACTCAAAAAGGGCAATGTTAGTGTTCCTGGCGCGATTAATCAGATAAGTTTCATTGGTCGAGAAATGGAAGTGCATGCCACGACCGATACCGGCGAAACCCTTAAAATTATTGCGCGTCCCGATGTAGATGTGCTGGAGTTAAAGGCTGGTGCTCGCGTTAAATTTATTTTTGCAAAAGCCGATGTGATCCTATTTGAAGACAATGAAAATGGGTTGCGCTTGGAAGATGGGTTGCGTTCGTCATGAGTGTTTCAGTCTCCAATACACTGAGTTCGTTGCGGCGCATGGATTTTTGGACTCTTGTCACCATTGCTACGGTCGTGATATTGTTTGTCCTGTTAATTTTGCCTATTTTTAGCGTGTTTTTGGTCAGCTTTTTTGATGGAAAAACTGGCGAACTGACCCTGGATAATTATATTCGGCTGTTTACAAAAAACTATTACATCTCCGGATTTAAGAACACTATTTTTGTCGGGTTTATGGGGACTTTGGGTGCCACGCTTATTGGCGTGCCCCTTGCGTTTTTTACGGCACGTTTTCGTATTCGCGGTAAGGCGCTGATTTCAACAATGGCGATATTGGTTCTGGTCGCGCCCCCGTTTATTGGCGCTTACGCATGGATCATGATGTTTGGCTCGAACGGTTTCATCACCAATTTCTTTGCCAGCTTTGGCATTATTACACCAACGATCTATGGGGCGCATGGGGTGATTTTGGTCTTTACGCTCAAGTTTTTCCCGTTCGTTTTTCTCATGACGCAAACAGCGCTTAATGCGGTGAATAAATCCTTTGAGGATGCGGCGGAAAATTTGGGATGTAACGTTTGGCAGAGATTTTTCAAAATTACCCTGCCGTTGGTTTTTCCTGCAATCAGCACCGGGGCAATAATTTGTTTTGTGCTTTCGATTGCAGACTTTGGCACCCCGGCAATTTTGGGGCGTGGGTTTAGAACTCTCTCCACCATTGCCTATTCAGCCTATACATCGGAACTTGGGGGCACGCCCACCATGGCGGTGACCATTTCGCTGGTGATGATGGGCATTTCAATGCTGGCACTGTTGGCGCAACGGCATATTTTGGCTAAGCGTCGGTATGCCAGTTCACTTACCAATCCTCCGGTGGTGAAACAGCTTCATGGGTGGCGCAATATTGGCGTTCATGTGTTCTGCTATGCTGTTGTGTTCGTTGCCATGGCGCCAACATTGGTGGTTGTTTATACCTCGTTCCTTAAAACAAGTGGTCCGGTATTTATCGGTGGGTTTGGCTTGCAAAGTTACACACGGGTGATGTCGGATGCGCCTGAGGCGATTTTGAACAGCTTTATGTTTGCATTTATCGCCGTGATGTTTATTGCGATTTTTTCTTCCCTGATATCCTATTTGATCGTTCGTCGGGACAATGCGTTTTCCGGTGGGATCGATCTGATGATGATGGTGCCATATCTGGTGCCGGGTATCGTTATGGCTATTGGTTTCGTTACCACATTTCGCACCGGGTGGTTTGACCTGACGGGCACCGCAACAATCATCATTATGATCTATTTTATTCGACGCCTGCCCTATGGGGTGCGCTCCACAACCACCGCCCTGCGTCAGATTAAACCCTCAATGGAAGAGGCGGCGGTTAACCTTGGGGCCAATCCACTAAAGGCCTTTGTTCAGGTCACATTGCCCCTTATTTTACCGGGGCTGATTGTTGGATCGTTGATGAGCTTTATTACGGCGATCAATGAATTGTCATCCACGCTTATTCTATACACTGCAGGGACGGTGACGATGCCGGTGAAAATATATATCTCAGTGCTTGATGGGGAGTTTGGACTAGCTGCTGCCCTGTCCACAATCCTGCTATTTAGCACGGGGATATGCGTCTATGTGGTTTTCCGGTTCTCCGAAAACAAGGAATCCTCGTTTATTTGAGTATTCTTTTCAAGAGGGTGTGGCCCTAACATAAAGCGGACATAAGTTATGAATTTTGAAGCCTTTACACAATCGAAATATCGAACTACCTCTGAGCCGGGGGACGATTGTGTTCTTCTTGTTCCTGGCGTAATGGCGGCAGTTCTGGATGGGGCGACGGACCCATTGGGCAAGCAGAAAAACGGTGTTTCTCCGGGTAAGTTTGCCGCAGAAACCATTGCTCAAGCTTGTACGCGACTTTTTATGGATCGGCAAAATACAAAGCTTTCCGCCGATGAGATTGTTAGGCATCTCAGCGATGAACTTGCGATACGAATCAAGCAGATGGGGTTTGTTGGTTCTCCCTCAACGACCCTGTCGCTGATTTTATTCTTGCCCGATTCCATCCGCTTAATTGGTGTTGGGGACAGCGGTATCCGGATTAATGGGGATAGGGTCTATCGCCATGCAAAACTGATTGATGATGTTTCTGCGACTTCCAGAATTGCTGTTTTTTCCATTCTAAAACAGCGGCTCGAGGATCGGGATGTGTTGGAGCAATTGGCACGACAAGCCGCTTTTCTGGGGTTTGATAATTTGCGCAATAGTGACCTGAAAAATGGAATTTTGACCAAGGATGATATCGCGGAAGTGATTAGTCTGGTTCAATCCAAATTTATGGAATACGGGATGGCGAACGACATCAAAGACTTTCTTGTCAGCGGTATCAAGACGCAAAACCGGTTTGCAAACTTGGCCGATCATCCCTTGGGTTATAGCAGTCTAAATGGGCAGGAGCCTTCAATGGCTGACGTGATTGATGAGAGAATTGAGCTTTCCCAAATTCAAACCATTGAAGTTTTTAGCGATGGTTATTTGGGGTTGCCCCAAAATACAAGTGTTGCAGATTGGGAGGCAATGCACCGGGATATTGAGCGAGAGGATTTCCATAAAACGGATGATTTTCCCTCAGTCAAAGGCTCAATGAGCACCGAATTTTTTGATGACCGGTCGATCGTTTCAATTCAATTGTAATTCATCCAAATCTTGCTTTGCGTGCGAACATAACTGCACGGCTGAGTTAGGGGCTGCCCCTAAGCACTGTACTTTTTCAAGGCGGCTTCGGCGATCCCAATCTTTTCCTGTTTGAATCCTGTGGCGCCAATATCATTCAAGATGACATAAAGGGCGGGCAGAACAAGCAGAACTAAAGTTGTAGACACCAGAAGGCCAAACACCAGTGAAATCACCAGCGGAATTATGGAGGCGGCCTGGGCGCTGGTTTCTGCCAGTAGAGGCAACATGCCCATAATCGTTGTGGTTGTTGAGATGAAAATTGGCCGGGTGCGCGCGCGGCTGGCTTGCCCTGCGGCACGTGCAATGTCCAAGCCCTGATGTCGATATTTATTGATATATTGCATAAGGAGAATGGAGTTGTTCACCACAATACCAGCCAAAGATGCGGCGCCGATCAGGGAGGGCATGGAAATATCATAACCCATATACACATGCCCCCAAATCGATCCGATGAGCGCCATGGGGATGGCAATCATAACGATTAGTGGTTCGATATATGATCGGAATTGAAGGGAGAGGATGAGGAAAACACCCAGCATCCCAATTGCTAAACCTCGAACAATGGAAGTGGCGGTTTCGGCAGTTGCTGCGACTTGCCCCAGCAATTCAAGCTTAAGATCGGGGTATTCTGCCTCAAACTGGGGTATCCAATTTACTTTTAGGTCCCCCATCAACGCGGCGGCGTTTGCTTTACCCGCATCAACATTGGCCTGCACCGAAATAGTACGCACGCCATCAATCAGCGTGATTTTTGCCCAATCGCGGGTTTCACTTGCATCGGTTAAAACCTCAAGGGGCACCGCCTGGCCCTCGCGGGAAATTATCAACGCTTGATCCAGACCATCGGGGTTGTCTCTTTCGGGGCCGGTTTGTGAAACGATAACTTCGATATTTTGATTGCCCAGTTGAATATTATCAACAATATCACCCAGCATTCCGGCGCGCAATTGAGTGGCAACCGCCTGCGAGGTAAAACCAAGCGCGTTGGCACCCTCCGACAGAGAATATTGTATCTGGGGCTTGCCAACCCGCAAGTCG
>JAJRRG010000212.1 GCA_024279675.1 Alphaproteobacteria bacterium | reverse complement strand
TTTTTGTGGCCGGAGGATTAAATGAATAGAATATTGTTGGCAGAAGATGATGCGGATATGCGTCAATTCCTCACAAGGGCCCTGAAAAATGCCGGGTTTGATGTCGTGGCGTTTGATAATGGAAAATCAGCGTATGAGCGGCTGCGTGAAGAGCCGTTTTCACTTTTATTGTCCGATATTGTGATGCCGGAAATGGATGGCATTGAATTGGCGCGGCGCGCAACCGAACTTGATCCTGATCTCAAGGTTATGTTTATCACCGGGTTTGCCGCAGTGGCGCTTAATCCAGATAGTGATGCGCCAAAGGATGCCTCTGTTTTGTCCAAGCCTTTTCACCTGAAAGATTTGGTGAACGAGGTAGAGCGCCTGCTGGCGGCTTAAGCAAATTTTCAACGGATAGAATTTTGATCTCGGAATTTTTTCTTATTTGATTTGTATTGTATGTGTTGGCTGGTCGAATACCAATAAATTCATTTGGGATAAGAATTCAAAGGTAAGTCACTTGACCCTTGGCGGGGTTATGTGGTCTATCCCTTTCCGGTCAGGGTACGTTTTTAGGGACGTATTTTTACGCATAAAAAGATGGGCGTATAGCTCAGCGGGAGAGCACTACATTGACATTGTAGGGGTCACAGGTTCAATCCCTGTTACGCCCACCATCTTTTCTAACTAAATCAAAGGCTTATGGTGAGAATGCTGGGGCAGGTATTTTGTTGCGTTCACACTGTTCACAATATTCACAAATTTCTGGTTAGTCAATGTAGTGGCTAGAGCTTGCAGCTCGCCACAGCTTTCCCGCTGAGCTATACGCCCATTCTTTTGATTTATTTTAGGGGGTAAGCCTCACAAGCAACGCAACAAATGTAAAACATACTTCTTTGTTGTGGTGCCTGTGACGACAGCCTTATCAATCTGGATAGATTGTTTTTGTTACTCGTGAAGCATTCGGCTGGGATTTGTCTGGATTATTGGGGAGGGGTAAGGGGGGGCGTACCCCTTCCATGTTATATGCAATCGACCTCGTAAGTTTCTGAGGAAAATTCATACATCTGGTATTTATAAACCCTAGATACGATCCTAAATACGTCGCTCTACATGGGGTGGATACACCCCCAAAATAGAGCTAAGTGATTTTAGAAAAAACGCTGGATTTATGGGAAATCTCGTTGGTAAAATACGATAAACCCAATACAAGCAAGCTCTAACTAATTATTATTAACGCAGGAAAGTAAGAAAAGGAGAAGAAGAAGAATTTGTATTTGTCAAAATAAATATTTTTCTCTTTCTTATACTAATTTGCGTTTATAAAACTATTGGAAGTAGTTGGATATGTTTCAAAATTGATATTAAGTTTAATAGACTAGGGGTAATAAAATCTCCTAATAACCATAGGGGATAATGTTACCCTACATGTTCAATTTGGCGGTTTGATTGAACCTTATTGTATCGTCTTTTGTTTTGATACCACTCTTGTTTAGTATCCTCGTGATTTGGATTTCTTTTTTTCCACCAGTACCAAGCTTTGTTGTCACTAGGCTCGTATTTAATTTTATTGTCGCACCTTGCTACCTGTGCCATCTTTTTCAGGCTAGGTAGTTTGCCTATCCGGCCCACAATTTTAGAACCAACAAAGTATTTAGAAATATCTTCGGCGCATTCTTTGGACAAAACCACAACAACATTTCCATTCTTGCAGTTTCTGTCTCGAAGTGAACATCGGCCAATGGTTTGATAAGTATGGGCCAACCTCCATCGGCGGTAAATGGTTTCACTTTCGAGTTCGTCGTTGGCGTCAATATCTAGAAATGATAATAGGATGTTTTTCACCCATGTTGGTGGGTTTAGACAAACTAATGCCGCTACGTTGTCGATATCTTTCCACTCATTTAATCCACTGGGCCTTGCTGGCATGCGCTCTCCGCTCAATACTCTATTTGGATTTCGAAAATTTTTGTTGGCATTCCAACAATATTTGAGGCCACGCCTACTAAAAAATTCATCAACATTTTCTGCAATAGAGTGTAAAATTGTTTGGTTGATAAGAAATTTATTAGTGACATCTCCAGTGATTATGTCACGACTTAGGTTTTGTCCTGTCGCCTTGTCATCGGGGTGCAAGCAGTAGTATATCTCTATTCCTGCTCCCTTTTTTCCGTGGGTGTCATATAGATCATAGTTATGAGTCAGAGGTTTGATTTTCACGTCGTGTTTCTTTTCCCAAATTAACGCGAGAATGCTCTGGGACCAAATTGCGGCGATCATAGTTACTGATTTGAAATATCGAAAATTGTTAGGTTTTAGTATTGCAATCGCTGAAATGCTTTTGTTGCTAATATTTGCACGTACGTCATAAAGGGGACTTGTTACCATTTTTGCAATTGTCACATATTTTGGTGTAAGCAAGTTTTCTTTGCCCAGTTTTGTGATCCGATCAGGACGCTTCGCAACATCATTTAGTAGATCATTAAATCCGTGAGCTGGCTTGATTGCATCGTGTATTGTCTGAGACAATAATTCGGTGAACTGTTCCATATGTTCTGCTTTGAACTGTTCGTGTTTAATTGCGTCAATCCCTTCATCCAAATAAAGGTTGTAGTGCCCAGCATGATTGGGTGAAATCTCCTCGAGCAAATTAAGAAAGCTGATAGTGGTGAGAATCAGTACGTGCCGCTCACCAAACTCATGCTTAATAATTGAGTTCTTTACTCTTTTACGCACAGATTCATTTGTGCTGTCTTGGTCGCAATATAAAAACTCAATATTTTCGACGTTTGCTTCTTTAAGCCTTTGTCTAACTTCTTTGCCAAGTTGAATGGTTGGCGTTACAAACATGCGGCTGTGAAGGGGTTCTGAACTGATTTTTGAAATGATCAATCCGGTTTTCCCGCTTCCAACAGGTTGTTCCAAAAAGTGGATTGTCTTCGCATCTAAGTTAGGAATTGCGTGCACTTTAAGTGCGTTTAATTTTTCCAATGAGTAAATCCAATACAAAAATGCACCCGGAAATTTTGGGTGCTGATTAAAATTAAAATTTGTTTGATAATATAGTCGGGCCCGATTTCATCACACCTGTGCTGAGGAATCGTAGCTCACAATAAAAACCTATATATATAGTATACCGCTGAATCAGCAGTTTTGTTACAAAACTATTTTGTTTGTTTTTATGATATTTGAAATAAAAGCTAGTGAAACTAGATTAACATGTTGATTTAATTGGACTTAATGTAATGATTTTTTTATAGTGACATCTCTTTGCTTGTGTCAATTTTGGGGCTCAACAACATTTAATGATGCTGATTGGTATTCTTAAGTTTGGGAGGAACTATTTCATAGCGAGCAAGTAAGGAGCGTTATTGTCTAGTTGTGGCTTCTGTTCGATTAAGGCTCTCTGTGCATTTGGTATTGTGCGTTGATGGTTTTGAGTTCTGTAACCTTTATCCAAAAAGCAAACATTGAGGGTTGCCGATGAATGGCAACATTGGGCGGAGAGTTGTCGTTCGTTGCTCTCAGTCAGTTTTACTTTCGACGGTAAATGTAGACATTGGACATTGCAATTTTGAGTAAAATTTATCTCCAATACCTGCGATGTGGCATAGCCCAAACACTCAAGGGCCTTTCAAACTGAAGACTTTGCCAATAAGCTCCTATAATGAAAAGAATTTGAGCGAGAATCCAATTGTCATTCTCTTCAATCAAAGAGCGATTTTTTGCACTGTTAGTGAACGCCGTTGTTGCGTATTGTGTTTTCCGTTGGACCACGGATCAATCCCTTCCAACAGGGGGGCTGGAGTCAGTTTGGCTTGTGAGCGCAATGTCTCTTTGGTTTCTTTCCTTATTGTCCGCCCCTTGGTTCGTGCCGCCGCGGGATGCGATCATTAGCGCAGTGGGAGCCATACTGGTTCTTACAACGATGGACTTAACAAGCGTCGACCTCTTCGCCTCTGAACTAAACAGGGTTCGGTGGGTAACATTATTTTTTTCGGTTACAGTGGTGATTTTAGCTGTGGTTGCTTTGGTGCTTCACGATAAAGATCAAAGATCACCGCTTGGCATTTTTTCCTTTAAGTTGACTGGTGTATTTGGCAAAGGCGAAATACTGTTTTCAGCGCCTGCGATAGTCAGCATTATCGGCTTTTATCAAGGTTCATTTGAAAAGATGAGCTGGCTAATACTTTATTGGATACTTATAGTCGTTGCCCAGCCTATAGAGCGAATATTTTCTGCTGTGCGACAACTAGCGGCAGATAGTGGGAATGTGGGCAAGCAGCCCACCGTTGGTACTGTCGTGCGAGTGGACCATCCCGATATTGTTCGTGTGAAACTAACTTCAGTTAAGGCTTGGCAATCCAATAGGCTTTTCACTGCAAGTCTGCCTGACGGTTCACAGCGGTTTATTGTGTCACTATTTTCGCAAACTCAAGGTACTGAAGTAGTAGGTACAGGACTATGTGTAGCCACTTTGGCAGAGCCAGTTAATCTACCGGTCGGAATGGTTTGTGCCAGCCATGATGAAGAGAAAACTGAACAATTTTTGGAAGAGCTTAGTGGAGCGAAAGACGCAAAATTGGTTGGCTTTGTTGTTGAAGACTCTTCAATTGGGACGTTGCATTTTGAGGTCTCCAGTCGAGTTGGGTTGAACGAAGGCGACGTAGTCTTTGCACGTATAGATGGGCAAGATATATTCTACCAAATCGTAGGCGCTGAAACTTACGAAGAAAACTTTGACCAAAACCCTCGTGGTACTCACATAGTAAGGGCGGCCCAGTTGGGCGCATACTCAGCAAAGGACGGGTTCACAAAATACACTTGGCTGCCGTCGATGAACACTCCTTTGTTCTCTGCCGGCAGCCGGCAATTCGAAGCGCCGATTATTGGGGAGCGAGAGTTTGTAATTGGTAAGGTGCCTTCTACAAACGTACAAGCAATCGCCCGCATTGACGAGTTGATAGAGTATCATACAGCGGTATTGGGCGTTACTGGTACTGGCAAAACTGAACTTGTTTTGGACGTAGTGCGAGAAGCTGTGGCACAAGGGACAAAGGTCTTTTGCGTTGACTTTACAGGCGACTATCGGCAACGGCTGTCTGACCTTGACCCTGTCTTTCCGTCCCCGACTCCTGCACAAGCCCAAGACTTAGAAAAGAATCTTTTTGACGTGGAGACGGGTACCTACGGCGCTCCAGCAGAAAAGAAGGCATTGCAGGCTGGAATGGATGCGCTGAGAGGGGCTGCGGAAAAGCAGATTGATGGGTTCTTGAAAGATAAGGACAATCATCTCGCCATCTTTGAACTTGGGGAAATTACAAATACGAAAGCGACGCTACGCCTAACGGAACTTTATCTTTCAACAATCATGCGTTGGGCGCAAGCGCACAGACGGCAGCAGCAGGTGCTGATTGTACTCGAAGAAGCACACACAATTGTACCTGAGGTGTTTAGTTCAGGGTTTGATGCGAACACCCAATTTGTGGTCAGCCGTATCGGTCAAATCGCACTTCAAGGTCGCAAATACGGGGTTGGCCTCATGGTTATTAGTCAACGCACAGCATTGGTTAGTAAAACCATTCTATCCCAATGTAACACGTTTCTAACCCACAGCCTTATTGATCAGACCAGCTTGAATTTTTTGAGTAGTGTCTATAGCACGCAGCATACCCATCTTATCCCAAACCTTGGACGTTTTGAATTCCTAGCTTTCGGCAAGGGAATTAAATCGGAACGCCCAATAGTATTGAAGCGGGATTTTGACCCGAAGAAACTGGAAGACAGCTTGAGCCTACGTGCCAAACCTAGTGAAGAAGAGGTCAAAGTGGAAACTGTGGCAGGGGAACGCGAGAGCGGTCCACGCATAAGGCCAACATGAAAATGGTAGCGTACCAATGGCCTTAAGAGATTTATACGCGAACACACGCGATACGGATTTTACCATCAATTTTTTCATGAAGGTGGGGACGAACCCAAGGACTGGGTTGCTGGCTGCGCCCTTCTTCACAACAACTGTCCCTATCGATGCCTTGACCGACAGAGGATGCGATGTTCGATTGATCGTCAGGTTTTCACCAGTGACAACGCCAGAAGCTCTTCGGGGCGCATTCGAAAACCCAAAGGTCAAGGTCAGGTATTTCACAAATGCAAAGTTTCATACCAAACTTTACATTGTAGATGACGTAGCGCTGGTTGGATCAGCCAATCTGACAACAAGCGGCCTTCAGTCTAACCGAGAACTTTCCGTCTTATTGAGGCAGGACCGTGATGAAGCGTTCTACGACCTTCCCGGCCTCTTTGACGATCTGTGGAATGATGCTGATGTCCTTAACGAAGATGTCCTCCGAGAGTACACCAATGCGTTCAATGCAAAAGAAAAGCCGCAAGACGAGGATGCCTTTGAAAAATTCATCCACAAATTTGTAAAACCCGCTGCACCAACGAGCATCGTAGTCGGAAGTGAAAAAAAATCGAAAGAGCGCACCTTCATCCAAAATTTTCGTCGTAAATATGATGAAGTCTTGGTGCCAGCTCACAATGAAGTCCTCGCTGCTGCGAAGGAAAATGGGTTTGGGCGCCCGGAATACGCGGGGCATGATCCTCAGATCGAAATGGGCCGTTTCCTAGGCTGGCTCCGTCTCACCCAAGGTGGCGGGAATGGGTGGCGAGAAACAAGGTTGCTAAGCGCCCCTGACGATAGGGCTGCACGCATTGCCAAATATGTGCAGATTTGGCAGTCCACTGACAACACGGTAAAAGGGGATATGTATAACGCTTCGTCCGAAATCGAGAATGTCGCGAACATTCGAAGCTACCTTCGCAATACTGACGAGTTGATGCAACTCAGTTTTGATGATCTTTTCCGCTACTTGACGGGGTGTCATGCCTTTCTTGAACGGCTGCGATTTGCCTCGAAAGACATTGGCGAAGATTTAAGCGGGCTGGAACGGTTGCGAATAGATTTTCAAACGAACAACACTCTTGAATCCGTTGTGCGAACAGTGAGCTTTCTTCTATCTGGCTCTGGTGATGCTATCGAACGGGCATATGATTGCGTTTATGGAGACTATAAGCTGAGCGGCTTTGGAGAGGCCTGTGTGATGGAGCTACTGGGTTGGGCTGACCCAAAGCGGCCCCCCTTCAACAATAGGTCAATTCGCGGATTACGCCTTCTGGGTTTTGACGTTGAGCACATGGTCGCTGGGCAATAAGCCAAAACAGGCCGTTTTATATCTCATAACAACAATCCACTCTTTAGCAAATGCAGCGGCAGGGGTTTATCTCTAAGCCCCGGACGGTAGCCACCCAGCCAGCAAGATTTCTGCGACGTGTATGAGTGGCCACTTTGGGGAAGCTGATCTGCAGCGTCAGATTAACTAGCGAATGTCAGCTAAGGGCCGGTAGTAGACTAATTCGAAAAGAAGCGGTTGCGCACCCAATGCAACAATTAGCTTGGCTGATTATAGGAAAATATAAAATGCACGGATAACTGTTTGGATTATGTGTAGCATGGCCAGCAATGTCGCAATGCCACCCCAAAAACCATATCTCTTGTCTGCAGAAGCTGCATTAATTATGGCAAAAGAGATGAACAATCCATAACTTAGGGTAAGTAAGGCTAAGAATGCTATTAAAAGCAAATTATCTGTCGCGTTAATTGCTATTGTAACCACAACAGCTAGGACAAGCTCAATACACACACCGAAAAGCCAGAATGTGTAGGGTAAGCCAAATTCACCAAAGAATAGTTTTTCCAGAATTTTCGTGTAGCTGATCTGTATATTTGGTTTTTGGGACTGAATTCGTAGATTTGATGAAAGTGTGTCAGTTTTCTGCTTTTTCGCGTTGAATTGAGATGCCGGCTCAGTTTCCCCATTTTTCAATTCAAATATTCTTGAATATATGGTTTCAACACCCTCGCTCCACTCATGTATCCAATCTTCTTTGTCTGCGGGGATAATAACATTTCTTAAACGTCTGCGTAAACATTGGTATGATTGAAATGCGTGATCATATGCAGATTCAAAATCTTTAGTTTCACTTAAATCTTGACTTTTATTTAGATGGACTACTGCTATATCTAAAGCTGAAGCAAGTTCTGCTTTTTCACAATTTATATGATTAGATTCTATCCTTTCATTTATAAATTCCAAAAAATTTATCACGCATGCAATCGTAGTTGCGCATCCATACTCATACTCTAAATGTACTTGATCTTTGACCTCATTATCGTCTTTGCAAGTTTTGGTTTGTTGTTCAGTTGGGGAAAGGTCCGATTGTTGTTTGTTGTAATGGTTCATCAGCCCTAAAAGTTGCTTGGTTCCGTTTGCTTCGAACCAATCCCCCATTTCTGTCGCGCCTACATTTCGACCTTCGATGAATAGTCCAGATGTCTGCAATTCAATGGCTTTACTGAATGCGCGGGAAGTGCGCGCACCAAATAAATTTTGGAATATTTTCAGCATATGGGCTACAGCTTCTTTATCCTTTTCTAGGTCTCCACCTACTTGAAAATAATGCATATTTGACAAACCAAAAACGTACCCTAGTGAAAATTCATCATACTCAATTTCAGCAGCATCAACACCTACCAATATGAGTTGCATTTTAATCAACATTGAAACCGGATAGAGATCGTTGCCAATGTCTGGATTTACATCTTCTGTAGATTGCATATTTGTCCCTTCCTTTAGATCTTCGCGTCAAGTGCGACACCCTCAATATTTGAAATGCCCATTATTGCTTAGCCTAATGCATTTTAGAAAGTTATCAGCTTTTCATGCTGGAATTTTTATAGCATAGTTTTTTCGAACGGCAATTTTGTGGACTATAGTCCGTGGGCTGATTGTCTTCAAGTCATGCAAATGAGTTCATGGGAGAGCTCCAACACATATTGGCTAAAAACCTTCGACAGGCGCGCCAAAAGTCTGGTTTATCGCAGGAAGAACTAGCAAACGCTTCGGGTGTAGATCGAACGTATGTTTCTGGCATCGAGCGGGGAATACGCAATCCTACTATTTCGGTATTAAATCGGTTTGCCGCCACATTAGGCGTTGATGCATTTGCTTTGCTGACGCCAGATTACTTTGCTGAATAGCGCGGCGTTAATCCAACAAGCCAATGACGTCCGTAACTTCAAGATGTGTGTACCTGCTTACGCTTCTGGTATCTCGGTGTCCGCTGACAATCATTAATTGCTGTTGGTTTAGTCCTGCCTTGGCGGCTAAAGTGATGCGTGTATGGCGCAATTGATGCATTCTTATGTCACTACTTAACCCTGCCTTCTGCCTCGCTCTCCTGAGGGCCGTAGAGACGCTGTGAGGGGCGATATTGAATAGTCTTGATGTTGGGTTGCTGAGTGCATCGCACTGCTCTGTGAGGAGTCGTGTGGCCCTTGTAGTTAGAGGCACGAGGCGATCTCCTGTCTTGCCATTTACGACCATCAAAGTCCGATCAGATAGGAATATATGTTGTTTTTGCAAGCTGGTGATTTCAGTCCGCCTCATGGCGGTTTCATACGCTAATTCTATAATGACTTTGACTGTTGGCGACAGCAGGGCAAGAAGGGTATTTAATTCTTCTTTGGTCACAACCTTAGATCGTGGTTTGCTGGGTTTTGGTAACTTGATGTTAGCGCATGGTGAATGGCTTAGAATATTTTCTAACAAAAACTCAGATATTGCCCATCTAATTACTCGGTGAACTAATTGAATTTCATCGCGTACCGTAACGCCTGAAACCTCGAGCAAACGTTTGTTTTTGTAGTCGTTGATGTGTTGAGGTTTTATGTCAGTTACCAAATTGGGAAGTTGGCAAGATATTCTTTTCAAGCGGGGGTAGGCAATTTCGTGTGAGGCTCGCCGAGATTTAATAGATGTGCAATAAAGTGCACTGAGTTCCCAAAAAGTAGGAGTGGACGATTGAGGGCTGGGGCGTTGAGGTTCTTGCTCTTGTATCCATTGTTGCGCATGTTCAATTGAGTCAAATGACTTGGAAAGAGGTTTGTTCCCTTTAAGCCGAATTTGAACGTTAAACTTACCTGATTTAAGTTGACGAATAGAAGCCATTCACAATCTCCATTTGTGAACGGTTGAGTTAAGTTGTTGAACTTGTTGACGAATTACCTACATTGACATTGTAGGGGTCACAGGTTCAATCCCTGTTACGCCCACCATCTTTTCTACCTACATCAAAGACGTATGGTGAGAATGCTGGGGCAGGTAACGCGCGGCCCACGTTTATTATGCGTCCTGTGATGGTTATGGTTACGAAGCCAGTTGTGCAGTGACATCGCCGTCTGACGACTTCGGACGAGTTGGCAAAATTATGAGGCCATATGCGCCTAATTGCCGAAAAGACCGTTTATGTGATAAGATGACGCAGGGCAACCGCCTCGATATGTTAGTTGGATGGGGAAATCCTTTTCAAGCATAAGCCTGCTTAGTCAAGATTTGCTATGGCCGATATTGCGGGGTGGTCTGTGTCTGGATTGATGGCAACAATTGACGCACCCTCAATAAAGAGTAGCCAAGTGGGATGAAAATTTTGTTATGAACTTAAAAGCAATTGCTAGAGTTATCACAGTGTTTGTCTTTATGGCGATGTTGCCGATCGCAACTTTTGCACAAGAAAATGTGTCCGCAACTAAGTGTGTATCCGGTGAATTTGATTCTCTTCTTTTCGAGGGTTTCGTAACCGATGTTGAGATGGCCTATGAGGCAGCAGAAAAGGCTTCACTCCCAGTGCGCAGAGCGAGAGCAGAGTTGGATTTAATACGTTCTAAACGATCCAGAGCGTTTGAAAATTATGCCAATATGTTGGATTTAATATCTGAGGCCAATCAATCCTATATGCGGGTTGCAGGTGAACTCAGTGCGGCAGTTGTTGCAGCAGGTGGGCAAGTCCTTACATTTCCAGCCAAATCGGTCGGGTTTAACACCGAAATCCCGTCCGAGGTGCAATTTGTAGGTCGCAATTTTGATGCGCAAAACAACCGCCTCTTTTTGATGCGCCAATACATCCAAAATCTGACTCAATCAATGGATGAATCTGGCCAAGATTTTGAATATTTCTCCACTGCAATTATCCAACTCGAGGAGGTAGAAATGGCCGCGCTTGAGGAATTCATGCACAGTATGGACATGGTGGAACGACAACGCCGTGTGCTCTCACTCTATTTGCGCCTTTGCGGAGATCAGACCGAGCGCGCGGTCGAAGATGCGCTGATCTCAGGGGAACCCGATATTTCTGCCCCTGAGTTTGATGCAAATTCACCTGATGCGGATAGTGGAACTCTGGGCGCCGATCCATACTGGCGCGCGCTCGTGGACGGCGATGCTGAAGCTTTGGCTGAGATTCTTGCAACCGAGGCTGCTGGATTTGATTACAACGATGATGGGGCAGAAATTGAAAATGTTTCTGATGCGCTCACGGGAGAAGTACCTAGCCCCGAACCGACGCCCAATAAATCAGAGACTGCAAATGAAGTAAGTGAGGCGGATGATTTGGACGATGTGAATGGAGTAAGCGAGGCAGATGAGAATAGCGACGTAATCGGAAATGCTCCTGCCTCAGAAGAAGACAATTATGGACTTCCTGGCACCGATGGCCCCATACTTCCCTCCGCTGAGTCTGTTGAATCTGCGGACTCTGATGGTATTGCTTTGCCAAATCTAGCTGCGCTACCGGGAGCGCTGATTCCCGTGATTGCGTTCCCTGGATTGCCCGAAGTAGACCTAAGCGATGCCATCTCACCTGAAGCCCTTGCTTTGCTTGAAGCGATCAACGCATCTGGCGTAGATATCTCCTCTTTGGTGCCAAATACCAGCACTGGCGGAGGGGATGCCAACTTTATTTGTTCACGGATCCCATCCTTGACTGAAGCTGACTTAAATAATTGCTTAGCAAGCCTTACAGAAGCCGAAACCTTGTACACAAACCAGCTACAGCGCAAAGGTAGTGCTCTTACCGTCGCCCGCTGTCAGGCAGATTGTCAATCTATGGCCAGCAGCGCGCGGGCTGGCATTACTGTATACCAATTGGTACAGAAATCAGTGCGCGCAGGTGCGTCGGCGCAGCTTCAAAACAAGCGCAATCTGGAGGCCAAACATGAACGAACACAGGCGCGCCTAACAGCGTTGGAAAATGAGGTTCAAAGCCATCA
>JAJRRG010000211.1 GCA_024279675.1 Alphaproteobacteria bacterium | reverse complement strand
TGCCGCAAGAGCCGACGCAAATTCACCCTTTGGGTGCCCGGAGGATGCGGTCACGTGACTGAACTTGATAACCAGCTCGCCCGGATCACAATTGGCCAAGGTTGGCGTTGCGGCCAGCCCTGTCATCATCGCCGCAATACCAGCAATTTTTAGCATTTTGTTTTTCATATCTTTTCTCCCAATGAATTAAGTCGCCCGCAGCAAAACTGCCATGGGCTTACTTCCTGTAACGCAAGCTCCATGCCAATTCGGCAAGAAACGAGGTTTCCCCGCATTAACAACAGGTTAATCATGTGGAGGAACAGCCGGCAAACAAGTGAATGGGTGGAATAACTCCCATTGCGGGGATTGAATGGGTCGCTTACGACCCATAGTATGTCATTATTTTTGACTAAGGCCCAACCGTTTCATCTTTTCATAAAGACTTTTGCGCGAAATATTCAATGCCTCGTAGGTGGCTTTAAGGGAGCCTTGGTTATGCGCAATTTCACCTTGAATAATGGCCCGCTCAAATTGGGACATTTGCTCGGAAAGGGCAACTTTTACTCCTAAAGTTCGGCCCAAATTTTCCTGTGATGCGCCACCCAGACCCAAATCAAGTCCCAACACAAACCGATCCGCGGCATTGCGCAATTCGCGCACGTTTCCGGGCCAATCATGGGCGATTAGTTGGGCTTCAAGGGCCGATGTCACCTCTGGGATTTCTCGCCGAAACCGCGCCCGTGCCCGGCGTGTCAAATGATAAAACAGCACCAAAATATCGCTGCCCCGCGCCCGCAACGGGGGTAAATTGATCGAGGCTACATCCAGACGAAAATACAGATCCTGCCTGAACTCACCCTTGGCGCTCGCTTGTTTCAGGTCGGCCTTGCTTGCCGCTACAAGGCGAATATCCAACGGGATAATCGTATTTGAACCCAAACGTTCAATGGTTCTGTTCTCCACCACCCGAAGCAATTTAACCTGCAAATCCATGGGCATGGATTCAATCTCATCTAGAAACAGCGTGCCACCGTTGGCGTGCTCCATCTTGCCAATACGTTTTTTCTGCGCGCCGGTAAATGCGCCCGCCTCATGGCCAAAAAGTTCACTTTCAATAATCTCATGTGGTAACGCGCCACAATTTATCGCCACAAACGGACCATTTTTGCGGGTGCCTTCTTCATGAAGTGCTCGGGCTACCACATCTTTTCCGGTGCCCGTTTCGCCAGTGAGTAATATGTCGATATCAGTTGTTGCAAGCATGGAAATTTTTGCCCGAACCTCAACAATCGAAGGGTGTCGGCCAACAAAACTCTTGTCCAAAGAGCTTTCTAAATCTAAATTTTCCCTCAGGGTACGATTTTCCAGTACCAATCGGCGCTTTTCAATCCCGCGCAAAATAACGGCGGAAAGATGGGAGGTGGCCAAGGGTTTTTCGATGAAATCATAGGCCCCGGCACGCATGCATGTTACCGCCATGCCCACATCTCCGTGACCCGTAATCAAGATCAGTGGCACGGACGCATCAATCTCCATGACCTTTTGCAATAGGGTGTTGCCATCCATGCCCCCCATGGCCATGTCCGATACAATCACCCCATAAAACCCGGTGTTGATATGCTCCAGAACTTCGTGTGCATGGGCAAAAGATGCGACGTTAAACCCGTCAATCTCCAGCCCCTGCGTTAAGGCATGGCGCAGATCATCATCGTCATCGACCAATAGTATCCGGGCCTTATCCATTGCGATCTGTGCCTTTCTCGGTTTGAAGATTTCCTAAAGTGCCGGGCATCACAATTACAAACGACGCCCCCCCGTGTTTGCTTTTGCCAACACTGATTTCTCCGCCAAAATCATGCACAATATTATAGGCGATTGACAAGCCCAATCCCAATCCGTCTCCAACATCCTTGCTGGTGAAAAACGCATCAAAAATTTTGTTTTTGTCCGCCTTGGCAACGCCGGGCCCGGTATCTTGCACACAGATGCTCACCTTGCTTCCCTCGAGCTTTGCGCTCAGAAACACATCACGCTGTTCTTCGTCAGTCACCGCATCAATGGCATTTGAGAGCAGATTAACCACCACTTGGGACAAACGCACATATCCAGCCATTACGCAAATCTGCGGGTCGATTTTAGACAGGTGTAATTGCACATTGTGTTTGTTGGTGCTTGGTTCCACTAAAATGATGGCCTCACGTAACAGGGGCTGTAAAATTACTGATTGTAATTTTGTGCGTGGTTCGCGGGCGAAGGTTTTAAGGGTACGCGAAAGTTGGGCCATGCGTTCAGTCATTTTTGCGATGCGGTGTAAATTATCCTCAGCATTTTTGGGCTTTTCCTGACCAAGGAAGGTGACAGCGTTATCCGCGTAGGAGCGAATGGCGGCCAGAGGCTGGTTATATTCATGGGCCAGCGCCGTCGACATTTGCCCAATGGCGGCCAACTTTGCCGACTGGATTAAACTGGCTTGGGCTTTTTTCAGGGCAGTTTCCGCGACCACCCTTTCATCAAACTCTTTTTGTAGTTTTTTATTGGCACCGAGGAGTTCGGAGGTGCGTTGCTCTACTTTTTGTTCCAGCAGATTGGCCGTTTTACGTTCGGCTTCAATTTTGGATTGATACGCCAGTCGCCGTTGAATGAGGATAAATCCAAGGCCCAACAACAATAGTGCAATCAGGCCAGTGATAATCATTGCGTTGGCTCGGGCACGCAATACCGGCGCTTCATTTATCAGCACATTTAGCGTCCAGCCAATATGGGGGAAGTCTTCACCCCGCGCCAAAAACCTTTGCGATTTTCCCGATATCTGAGTGGCAATCATTTCAATTTCTGAATTATAGGATTTGAAATTTTCTGTGCCTAAGAGACCCGCCAACTGGTTGCCAACGATGAAGTCCCCTGCCGAATTGGTCACAAAAATTAAATCCTCGGAAAGCGCCCACGCATTCTCCAAAACTTCAAGACCAACATCAATGTTAATAATGCCGATAATTTTTCCCTGATGGCGCACACTCGCGGCAAAAGCGTAGATGCTCATTTCATTTGCCGGGCGCGTGGCAAAATCTTGTGATAATCGCTCTGGGGTAACTAGGGTTGCGCGGCCCAACCGGTCCTGTAGCGCGGTGTCCCGTAATCCACTGTCCAAAAATACCCCTGATGTACTTTCAAGGGTCGATTGGGCAATAATCTTACCGCTCGGCAAGGCCAATCGAACCCGGTGTGCGCCCGACATGGCCGCTAAATGCCCGGCAAAACTTTGCAATATTGCAAGATTTTCAAACTCCCCCTCGGTCTGATAGCTCACAAACATTTCCTTTGTTCCGGGTCGGCGAGCCACCAGAACCGTCATCAGGGAGTATTTATCCAAAAGGCCGAAAATGGCTTCCTTGTGCAAGGCCAAAACCTGCTTTGATCTTTGCTCAAGCCGATCCCGCGCTTGTTCCGCCTGCCAGTTTCCAGCCACAAACATGGCGGAGATACCAATCACCAGGGCCGTGATAACTAATATCAAACCCTCCCGCGGGGGGCTAATATATTGCGGTTTGTCACTCATTTCAGCTTTATTCAGTACCAATGCCTATCCGTCAACACAAACTGGGACTACACGTCTATCTTAGAATCCATGCTTTGAGTATAATCTTTAGCATCAAAAATCTGAGATAAATTGAGAGGAAAGAATTAACATGGGTAAAAATTATGTGGCCTTTCTTCGGGGGATAAACCTTGGCAAACGTAACATCAAAATGGATGATTTGCGCGCTTTGTTTCTTGAGCTGGGATTCGCAAATACTCAGACGGTGATCGCCTCGGGCAATGTTCTTTTTACCAGCCCCAATACCCCCGTTACACAGGATATGGAGCGCGCGCTTGCCGACAGGTTCGGTTTCAGCATCGGCGTTGTTTTGCGCTCGGTTATTCAGCTTGAAAAAATGCTGGAACAAAATCCATTCGAGGCGTATCCAAATGACAAGGCCCATAAATTCTATGCAACTATGGGTGCAAAACCGATCGGCAAGGCGCTTGCCAATGTTGAAAATGTACCCGGTGACTTTGCCATTATTCAACGCGACGAATGTGATTTCTTCACTCTAGCCTATCGTCAACCCGATGGTCGTTTCGGAGCGGGGATGGATAAGCTTGAACGTTTGTTCAAAGATCAGGTGATTACCACGCGCAATTGGAATACAATTTTGCGAATTGTTAAAAAAGCAAATATTGCCAAATAATTTCTATCCAATTTGAGAGTAAAATAGGGAACGAACAATGATTTATGTATTGGGTTCAATCAATCTGGATATGATTGCCAGCGGGCAACGTTTGCCTGTTCCGGGTGAAACCCTCATCGCCAATAATTTTGTGACTGCCCCCGGTGGCAAGGGTGCAAATCAGGCTTTGGCTGTTGCCCGCGCCGGTTCCTCCATAAAAATGTTTGGGGCCGTTGGCTCAGATGATTTTGTCAATGAGGCTTTAAGCGCTCTAAAAGAAGCGAATGTTGACCTTGAGAATGTTGTCTGTGTTCCTGGCTCTACTGGCATTGCGATTATCCTTGTCGATAGTAAAGGGGAGAACGTAATTGTTATTGTACCCGGCGCAAACGGCCACGTGGATGCCAAGATGGCAGATACAATGATTGAACAAATGTCCAGCCGGGACATTCTTGTCCTACCACAGGAAATTCCGGGAGACGCCATCAGGGCCGCCCTTAAGGGTGCCAAAACCAAGGGCATAACCAGTATTCTAAATATTGCCCCCACCATCCCAGAGACCAAAGAACTGGCACTTTTAGCCGATATAATCATCGCTAATGAAACCGAATATGCTTTCCTGACCGGCGGAACAAGCGATTTGGCACAAATGGATGTGCAGGCGGCGAAATGGGCGAAGGACAATCAGAAAACCCTGATCATCACCCTTGGGGGTGATGGGGTGGTTGCCTTCACCCCTGAGAATAAATTTACCGTTGAGGCCCTACCTATCATACCAGTTGATACGGTTGGCGCCGGGGACACGTTTTGCGGTTATCTGGGGGCAGGTCTTGAGCAAGGCCTAACGCTTGAAGTCGCATTGAAACGCGCTGCGATTGCTGGAAGCCTTGCCTGCTTGAAGCACGGCGCACAACCGGCTATTCCAATGCTGAAGGCCGTAATTGATGCTCAATCCACAACTTGACAGCACCACTTGAAACTGCGCTCACTGATGTCCATATTAGTATTTACATAAGGGCGAAGGTGCTGCCTCGCGGGCCGGCTGTCCTTTGTTGCTTAGGGTCTTTGGTTATGACTCCAACCCAATAAGGACACTTTAATATGTCTCGCCTTTCTCTTCTTTCCGCCCCCTTTATGCTCGGGTTTGATAATTTTGAGCAAAGAATTGACCGTATGGCCAAGTCAGCCGACGGCTATCCCCCCTATAATATTGAAAAAATTGGCGTCGACACCGATAGTAAAGATGGTCGTGAACTCTACCAGATCACCATTGCCGTTGCCGGATTTTCTAAAAACGAATTGGAAATTACCTCCGAGGATAATCAGATTCTTGTTTGTGGGTGTCATGATCAATTAAGCGAAGGGGAATTTTTACATCGCGGGATTGCCACGCGTCAATTTAAGCGTAGCTTCTTGTTAGCTGACGGCATGAACGTGTTGGGCGCAAGCCTACGCGATGGTATGTTGATGATTGAGGTGGAACGCCCAAAACCGACCAAGATTTCACGTAAAATTGACATTGTAACAAATTGAAAAGGGAGCCGAATATGCAAGATAAATCATCAAATTCAAAGCCCAAAACACCTTGTTCAAAATTTTCCGGTTCAAAATTTTCCGGTTCAAAGTTTTCTGGTTCAAAGTTTCCCGATGCGATTGAAACATCCCACCCCCTTGCCCATTTAAGCGCGGACGAATTTGCAGCCCTTGGCGGCGGGAAAACGGTGTTTATCCGTACGATTTCCGCTGGAGAATTAGCCACATTCATCCCCGAAGCCAAGAGCATGCCCGCTGAGGTACAATTTCAGATGATCATGGGCGCCAACGGGGAAGCTGTGCTTATTACTGACAGTCAAAATGCACTAACTGAATGGTTGCAAAATAATGAAGTGAACCAGGTTCTGGTTCACTAAAGCATGTCACGTTCGATAGTATTCACGCGACCTGCTTTATCCGTATTAGACCTCACGCCGATGGGCTGGTTGTTTTTGCGTGTCTTTTATCCCAAAACCGCTGCACACTTTTCACGAGACACGCTTTAATATCTGGAACTAGACTAAGTTTAAGCGCCATTAATGCCCTGTTTGTGAGTCCGAGACCTAAGCGGCCGCGCTGTCCTCAAAGGGAGTGGTGAGCAGGCTGTGCAATTCAGAACAATCCCGCGAGCTTCGTAATTGTTCAACAAGTGATTCTGTGCGCAACAGCCGGGCAACACGTGCCAAAGCCTTAAGGTGATCAGCACCCGCCCCCTCAGGCGCAAGCAACATCATCACCAAGTTAACCGGCTGATCATCCACCGCATCAAATTCAATTGGATTTTCAAGGCGCACAAATACCGCCAGAACCTTTTCCAGACCAGCAATCTTGCCGTGGGGAATTGCGATACCACTGCCCAGACCCGTTGAGCCGAGTTTTTCGCGGTTCATCAATGTTTCAAAGGTTTTTTGCGTATCAATGCCAACAGCCTCATGGGCTTTTTGTGCAAGCAATTGCAACAATTGGCGCTTACTTGTGACTTTGCCACAAGCAACGATACAATCCTTTAATAGAATGTCGATAAGTTCCATCACTGGTCTCTTATTTACTAGCTATGAATGAGCACTTTAATTCAGTTTAATCCGGACTTCCTCATGGAAGTTCTGGATCAATCCAAATAATATTGCCATCGGCCCGGCGATAAACCACATTCATGCCCCCATGTCCAGCATTAAGAAATACCTGAACATCGGAGTGGGATAAGTCGAGTTCCATGACGGCCTCACTAACGCTCATATGTAAAAGAGATGAGGCGCTTTGGGCGATAATGGGTGGG
>JAJRRG010000210.1 GCA_024279675.1 Alphaproteobacteria bacterium | reverse complement strand
GCGGTTAAATCTTGGATCAGCGGCCTGTACGTCCTCAGAATCTGGCGCACCTGTTTCAAGGGTACGGGCCACCAATGTTTCAAGATTAAAATTCAGAGTTTCTGTTTGCGAACGATCAAGGGCACGGGCATAAAGAGCCGTCAGCAACATGCCAGTGGCAATCAATGCAACGACCAGCCAGATGGCTGATAGCCAAAATAAGCGCGCTGAAATTGACCCTTTTTGCATCGAAGCAGCCTCAAGAGCCTGTTGTGTTTTGAAACGAATCAAAACGAGGCTCTAATCCTTTTTTGTGCGTGTCATTTATCCGATAACCGGTATCCACTTAACGGTGACGCGCTCTAATTTTCGTTAATTTGATAGCCTAGGCCTCGCACGGTTTCGATGCAATTTTTTGGGAGTTTTTTGCGTAAGCGACCAACAAAAACTTCAATCGTATTGGAATCACGGTCAAAGTCCTGATCGTATAAATGTTCGGTAAGTTCCGTTCGTGAAATTACCTTGCCCTTATGATGCATTAAATAGGCTAACAGCCGGAACTCATGGGATGTCAGACGCAAGGCCTGACCGTCCACCGTCACACGACCGGCTGCCACATCCATACGGACGCCATTTATTTCAATTTCATTGGAGGCATGACCTGCTGCACGGCGTACTAATGCTCGAATTCGGGCTAAAATTTCTTCCATATGGAAAGGTTTAGCCACATAATCATCGGCACCCGCATCAATGCCCTGCACTTTATCGCTCCAACGATCCCGCGCAGTTAAGATTCAAACAGGCATGTTTCGCCCGTCTCGACGCCAGGCCTCAAGCACGCTCAAGCCGTCCATTTGGGGCAACCCAATATCAAGGATTACAGCATCATAGGGCTCCGTATCCCCTAGAAAATGCCCCTCTTCGCCATCAAATGCGACATCTACAACATAGTCAGCATCGCTCAAAGCATCTTTGATTTGACGGTTCAAATTCACATCATCTTCAACTACAAGCACGCGCATAATTATATTATTCCCATTCGATTCTACCCGGCAATGTAAGGGCTACCGTCATTCGCGCGCAAGATGAGATGTCGCGTGCGACCGTCGGGTTTTAACAAATCAATCAAATAGTGGAGTTGCCCGTTAACTTGGCACACCTTCACGTTTAATATATTGGGCCTGCCCGCAACTGCCGCCATGCGCAAAATCTCCACCAGAGGTAGAATATTTCCACTTCCTCTGGCGTCTGCAATAGCTCGGTTATCCAGACATGGCCCAACATTCTGAGCCACAGATAAATCTGTCGCTGCCCCAAAAGTAAGGGCACCGGCCAGGGTGATGTTTGCGATTTGCTGTAGAAATTGTTTCATTTGTAGCTAACTAACGCGCCTTACATGAACTTAAGATGAATACCTGCACATGCAAACAAAACCAACGAGCCTTAAGTGCTTCCTATTTCAGTCTTTATGCCGCGCCGTAAAAACAACACCGCGAGCGCCTCGATAATTAGTTGCCCTGAGGATTGGCCATCAAACCCGGGAATGCTAACCCCCAACACCTGCCCAATACCGACCAAAAGCATTATGATAGAGACGATATAGGTTTTGTAACCAGTTAAAAACTGCATGGGGTTTCTCCTGTTGTTGTTTTGATTTATATTTTTGTTGCTGGATTCAGCAACGTTCAACGCCAAACGGCGCACTTCTTCAACCCGATTGCGCCAGCCTCGACCAAAGGTTGAATAGTTTGATAATCGACGCAAAAATCCCAATCGGCGATCACACAAAGCATTGATAAGTCCCCGCGCACCAATTGTATTTATTTTACGCTGAATTGCTCTGAGGGACAGTGCGCCAAGGACTCCGTCCGGTTTTGCGCCAACCAAACCTTGTAGGTGTCGAATAGCACGAGATGGCCCTGAGTTTACGGCATAGTCAAAAACCGCATGATCCAGTCCATTCGCTAGCAGTGCACCACGGCATCTATCCCAGTATAAAGCGCGATAAATAGCCGCAACTTCTGGTTTTTTGAGTGCTCTAACCTGTGATTTTTTGAGCATGAACCATGGGTTTATATGACGCCATCGTGCGAGGGTTTTGCGCGTAATGCCAAAATTTGTGGCACCGCCGGGGTCCTTTGGATGATCCACGTAGCCCCCTTCATGGCGCAGGACCTGCGCCAGACCATAATCAAATCTGGTCATTGAAATATCCTTGGTTGAATTATTACTTGGGTTGCAAATAGGGTGCTGTAGCTAGGGTCAGGACCCTAGATGCTAAAACTTGACGTCTGGGCATCCCCAGACCCGTGAACTGCACTTATTTGGCGCACAGAAAATGTAAAAGGTGACAGTGCTGCCCCAAGATCGGCAATCTGTTGCGCCTCGGTGTAAATCAATTGGTTTGTTGAAACAAAGACATCACGAACAAGGCTCAGGCCGTCAAATATCTGCACCTGATAGGCTTCTGGCGCAAAATCTAATGGCACCTCAGCAGCACTCCAAACATCACCTTGCGTTTGGGTGCGGCGGATCCAAGTGATTTCAATATCATTGCCCACATCATTCTGCATGGCCAAAAGATGTACGGGCTGAAGCGGAGGAGCCAGATAGGGATTTATGGAAATGTTTTTACTTTGACCAACAAGATCACGAGTTCCCGCGTAAGCTGTCATTGAAAACGACAAATCGAGCTGATCATTGCCAAGGGGCAGATAGGAAACCGCACTGTCTAAAAACACCAGCTTGTTACCAATAGATCCCGTTTCATTGACTGCTCGCAAAGTGTTGCTCTGCCCACGCAATAAATTACTCAAGCGATACTGGCCCGTTCCGATGATTTGAACGGCCGAAAACCCCAGTATTTCCCAGCTTTGATCATCCTTTTGAATGGCAATTTGATTAGCACCATTCAAGATTTCTAATTCAGTTTTTGAGGATAAATGCCCACTATAAATCTGAATTTCAATGCGACCGGTCCGATCCCAAACATGGGACGATACGGCTGAAACTTCGGATAACAGCTCACCAATTACAGCGCGATTTTCCAGCCGCATAAACGGTGTTTCTTCCCCATCACGGAGCAGGATAATATCCCCCGGCCAAGGGTCTGAAAATGCTGCAAACAACAAACGCGTGCCATCAATATCTCCGCCAGTCCCGGGCAAGTGCGCACCAACAATCTCTGGCACCGCTGAAATATGGGGCGCTTTGGATGCAGATATCTTTTTGTCGACTGAAACAGAAGCATTCAAAGATTCTTGAACTTGTGACGCAGAAATTCTAAGGGTATTCCCCTCACGAATTGCGTCGATAATCAACGCATCTTCAGATTTATCTGAAACGGTAAGGGCATCCCCCACCTCCAAAAACTGCATGGAGAAGGGCAGGCTTATTTCCAGGCTGTCAGTATCCTGACTTGAGCGCAATAAGTTTTGTGCGCTTTTGCGGGCCGCCGCGCCATTTAGTACCAAATTGGTTGATGTTGCGGCCTGCGCCGGATTTAGGTTTGCAATGACAGTCAGGGTGGCAGATTGATAGTCTGCGCTTCGATCCAGATAGGTGAGCGCGAGCTGACCAATTGCCTCGTCTTTATTATGCTTTTGTCGCGAATATATTGGTAAATCTTGTGCACAGAGATCTTTTGCCAACAGGCTATGCTTTTGAGACTTTCTCGATTTACGAATGCTCATCCCGTTTGGCATATCGCGCACAAACATGTCATGTGTTGCTAGCATGGGCTCAATTGCGCGGCGCAAGCTCACCATGTTGGCAATCTGAGCACCTTGAATTTGCGGACTACTAACATCCCGTTCGACAAATGAAACATCATAATCTTTGGCGATTGCATCCAGATATTCATCCCCGGCCATGGCACCCAAGCGCCCCGTCATCCAATGTCCTGTGGCATGGTTTGCCCCATCCGACCAAACATCCGCGCGGTTTGGAAAAGCGGGATAGGGCCGTGCATCCCATGTCCAGACATAGAGGCGCTCCGGGTCAATCATCAGACCTGCATATTGGGATGAACTTGGATTATTACCGGCGTTAAATGTTGAGGAACCGGGTTGCCAAAATTGATGATGGGCTCGCAAAAATTGCCGCTGTATCAATGTATCCTCAGTACCATCAGAAAAATATGGTGAGGCATTTTCAACGCTTTTAGGATCGCCAAAAACATTGGGCGTATTGGCCCCCTTATCAACAGCTCCACACCCCAACTCTGTCAACCAAATTGGTTTGGATTGGGGTATCCAACCCGTCGATGTTGCACTGCGGATGCCTCCAACCCGGTTGTGATGGGCATTACTCCACCAGCTTTGCAAGTCCTTATACCGCCACACCCAAGGCTCGTTTGCCGGCCCGTCGCTAATTGGAGTGCGTATTGCGTTGTCCCGGTCACTCGTTGAGGCATAATACCAATCAAACCCTTCCCCCCCTGCGATATTCCCCTGAAGGTAGGCAAGACTATACACATTATCCGTTTGGGCTTGATCAGGCTCGTCACCATTTCCTCGCCAGTCCGAGAGGGGCATGTAATTGTCGATGCCGATGGCATCTATGGCCGCGCTCGCCCAGAGCGGATCAAGGTGAAATAACTTGTCCCCCGGCGCATCCTCTGGCTGAAACCCTGAATATTCAGACCAATCGGCCCCATAGGTGAGTTTTGGTGATGCTCCAACAATTGTGCGAACATCAGCGGCCAGCGTAACCAATGCATCAACAAACGGAAATCCCGTCAAACTATTGCGCAGCCAGGTCAACCCGCGAAATTCTGACCCGATCAAAAACGCGTCAACGCCACCCGCCAAAACACTCAAATGTGCATAATGCAAGATCATCCGTCGATAACCCCAGTCCAAGGGCCCCACATAATTTACTGTGTCAGTGGCGGCTGAAAAATTAACACCAAGTGCTGTGCCAACAAACGCATTTACTTGCGAGTTCATCGCCACAGTCTTATCGGGAGAACCTATTTCCCCTGGGGCGGGGGCTGATGTTATCCGGCCCCGCCAAGGATAGGCGGCCTGCCCTGTTGCGCCCGTGTAGGGATCAGGCAAGCTATTGGTATGGTCAATATCCATCAGCACAAACGGATAAAGCGTGACCCTAATCCCGCGTGCCTTCAAATCCGCAATTGCTGACAAAACCGCCGCATCTGAGGGGGTTCCTCCATAGGCTGGGCCACCCTCAAATTGGGTCATAAGGGGCACTTCATCGCGGGTTTTTCCTGAGACAATCCATGTGGTGTCGGTCACTTGTTTTGTGCTGTTCTCAACCCTTGGCTCAACCTTACAATGGCCACAGCGCAAATCATCGCCAAACCAGGCAATCACCAACGCCACATGTTCAAGATTGGGGCAAAGGCCCTGTAATTCATCAAGGGAAATTGTCCAGTCCGAGGTCTGACCTAACAGGTCTGTATTTTCGCCTGCAGTAACGCCCGGTGAAACAATCCGCACGCGGGGTTCGGGGTCATAGCCGAATTCGGTGGAGCCGGGAATGAGCGTAATCGCCTTGATCGCCGGTTCAAGGTCACCCACCACACGGCACCATTCAACACTGATATTTGGAATCCGATTGCCAAATTCCCCTAGGGGCAGGCCCTCAAAAACCAGATAGCACAGGCCGCGATAGGCCGGGGCATTGTCTGCCCCCTGTTTAATCTCAATAAGGGAATCCACGATCTGTGTCTGACTACCGGAATAAAATCTAAAGTTAATTCCTTCGGTTTCCAGCAATCGTCCATCGGCCCAGATACGCCCAATATGTGCCACTTCCCCTTCGCATAGGCCAATTGCGAAATTGGCGACAATTTCTTCATTCTGGGCTGTTTCCAACCCCTTGGATCCAGCGTTTTCCGACGTTTGCCGTTCCAAATTTGTAGCCCAAATGACATTCCCCACAATTCTGTTCCAACCGTAAATTCTTGGAATTACGCCCCCCTCGCTCGAGCCTTGCAATGTAAAGGGTGATGGGGCTTTGACTTCAGGGGAATCGGCAAACAATGCATTGTCAATTGCATTGCCAGCCAAGGCCCCAAGGGCACGCCCCAGAGTTGCACCAAGGGGGCCGCCCACGGCTCCCCCAACAAATTGACCTGCAAGGGAGAGAGCAAGAGTTGCCATAAAGCTTCAAACCTTTTCTGGAAAGGAATAGATGGAATGGATGCGTCGCATCCATCGTTTATCAAGATTTACTTCAACAACGCCGAGGCGTTCCTGAGCGTGAATGAACTTGGAATTATTGATAATAATGCCGCAATGACGCGGGGGGATTTTTCGATGCAGTTGAAACAGCAATACCTGCCCAGCGCCAAAGGGCGCCTCCGCTTCATACAGATAATTTTGTGCGGCATTTAAGAGCCTTGCGGCGCCCGTCGCGTCCTTTTCAAACTGTGCATAGGGAGGAATTTCTATTGCAGGTTCGCCGTAAATTTCTTGCCAAACCCCACGGATAAGCCCCAGACAATCGCACCCCACACCCAAAACACTTGCTTGGTGGCGATAAGGCGTGCCAATCCAGCCGCGTGTTGCAGCGATAATTTTATCTGTTTGGGCACTCATTTAATAATTGCTTCCCCGTCCAATGTGTCACCGGATTTTAGATAGGAAAACACATGATCATTGCCCGGAATATGAGGGAAACCCTGATAATTGATGCCATTTGAAAACTGGCTCTTGCATGTGGAATAGCGCCGCTCACAGCCCACAAAAACATTCACTGTATCGCCCGCCTTCACCCAATCACCGACAGGTTCACTAAATCCAAGGGTCACAATTCCAGCCGAGAAATCATGACGGATTATGCCGTCGTTAAGTTTTAAGCGTTTGCCACTCGTCCAAATGGCACGTCCCATGGCAAACCAATCCGGGGCAAAAGCACTGAGCCCGCTTAGGGTGAGTGTCGTCCGATTTTCAATACTTACAACAATTCCAGTCCCTTTATAGAGCGGATTTTCAGTATCTATTCCGCATCTGTTTGTACCCACCAACACATCGCATAGATATTGGTAGCGGCGGCCCTTAACGATATTTAGCGCCTGCTGTTGCGAGCGCAATTCTGCCCTGAAAATGCCATCCGCACGTACAATTTCACCGATCGTATCGACACGCATTTTCTCACGCATCCAAATGTTGCGCCAATTCACGCGGTATGTTGTGACCTTTGCGCTGTCAAATCGACCAAGGGCAATATCATCCTCACTAATCGCTGAGGAATGCAAAATTCCCAAAACTTCGCTGGTATCAACTTGGGCACCGCGTTTTGCAGTAATTTCAGAGCTATCCAATCCATGGGCAGGGGCAAAAACGAACCCGCCAAATGCAATTGAAACATCATGATCCGTAAAGCCTAACTTCACGCCATCATTTCTTTCAATCAGCCAACATGTACAAAGCGTTGTCGCGCCACTGGTTATATGTTCCTGAAAGGATGTACTGAACTCTCTCATTCCATGACCTCGACCACTGGAATGTTGGGCGCGGCGGCCGCATCAAAACTTGTGAGTTCAATATCCAAAAGATCAATGTCAAAGCGTACGGGCACATCAAATTCAAACCCTGCCGTCACCACGCTGGCACTTGGCGGCGCAATGTCAAATGTGAGCATTCCTGTTAGCCCATCAACATCAAATTCCGATGGGGCGACTGCAACACCATCCAAAGCAACTAGAACGCTTAAAATCTGCGGTTTGGTGATGGGGCGATCATAGGGGTCAAAACTTCCCCCATAGCGCTTAATCAATGCAAATTCAGTTGTGGTTCCATCCCCTGTCCCCAGGGGTTGATCATTTTGCGAAATGCCTGCCCCGCTATTTGCTGATGAATAGTCCAGGGCGTCGCGCCATAAAAACGCATGAAAGCGTCCACGGCGTTCCTCAAAAAACTCCAACACATTACGCATATCAGCGCGCGATTTGACCCCATACCCCGCATCATAACGACGTCTTGAATGCATCCAGCGTGAATTGCGTTCCTCAGCCCCCGAGGCCAAGGTTACTATATCGGTGAGCCTTTGGGGACCACCACGTGCGCCGATGGAAATGTCTAAAGGAAAGCGAATATTGTGAAAAGCCATATGGTTTCTCTCTTGTTAACTTGAGCGCGTGCCGCGTTTTACGGCCCGCAAAAGCATGGCCGAAATTTCAGCTTCCGCCCCGACGAAACTCTTGGCATCCTTCGCCGTCACATTGAAATTTATGGTTGTGGCAGCGCGCCCGTTGCTTGAGACGCCCAACCGGCCATCTGCACCACGGGCCAAGGGTAGAATAGCTTCTGCCCCCGCCTCCCCGGCCAAGCCCACTTGTCCCGCACCCATGGAAAAATAGGTAGGACTTGCCACAACTCCCCCTTTGGCAAATGCGGGCACAGGGGGGGGCGTTGGATAGGTTGAAGCAAACACCCCTTGCACAAGACTGGAAACCAGATCTCCGACGGGTTTAAGGGCAGCTTTTAGGGCAATATTGGCAAATGAGCGCCCAATATCGGTGAGCAAATTACGCAGGCTTTTGCCCTCAAGAGCTGCAGCTCGAAACGCATTGGTCAATGTCTTTCCAACATCGTCGGCCAATTGTTTGATGCGTTCTAATTCCTCAGGGACAACCTGCATTTCAGTGAGAATGTCAGAGTTAAATATACTGTTTGCTTCAGTCATTTTCGCTTTCCTTATCCGGGAACTTTTCCATTAGGTGTGCCAGTCCCGAGCGCTGAATAGGCAAGCTTGTGCGCGCAGAATTTGTGCTGGCGCTAAATGCGGCTTGCAATTCTCGTGGGGTCATCTTCCAAAATTGATCGGGGGACAGACGCAAGATGCCAAAGCCAAATTCCATGGCTTCACCCCAGGGAAACGTCTTCACGTTTCAACGGACCCAAACGTGGCCTCAAGCAGTTGAGCAACAATTTGCGCCGCCCCTTTCAAGCCGTTTTCAATGGACATGTTGGACAGCATTTCATCGCTAATCTCGTTGCCTGCACCACGCAATCCTGCCCCCAGAATAACCAGAAGATGACGCGCCGAAACACGCCCTGCAGAAAACTTTTCCGCCACATCGACCAGATCATTTGCCTCTAATGCGTGTTCCAGTTCCGCCAACGCCCCCAATGTCAGGCAAAGGGTCATCGACTTGCCCCCGATTGTGGCTTGAATTTCACCCCGATGAATATTGGCCATCTATATGGCCACAAAGCTGATTTGACCGGCGCTTTCCAGCGCAATGTCAAAGGTCACTTCCCCCGTGTGATCCGCACCGAACTCCAACGCGACAATTTGAAAGGCACCCTGAATCGTACCAAAATCGGGCAAAATCAGTTGCCAATCACGAATAGTTCCATCGAAAAAATATGACCTCACAAGCGCGTCCGATGCTGCATCCTTAAACACGCCAGCGCCTGATAACGCTGCGCTTTTAATGCCGCCGCCAGCAAGCAGTTCGCGCCATTGCCCAACGGATTGTGCATCCGTTGTGTCGATGCTAGCCGCATTAAACGAAAGATTGCGGGTGCGAAGTCCTGCAACCGTCAGGAAACTTCCGCTCCCGGTCTGGTCTAGTTTTAACAGCATATCTCTGCCCGATTGAGCGCTCATCTGGTTCTCCTGAATATTGGTTTGTTAAAGGGCTGGTTCGCTTAGAATGCGAAGGAATATCGTTGCAATCGCGCGCCCGCTTTTAAGATCAATCAACGTATCGGTGCGCACATGGTTGACGTGGGTCACATCAAGGGTTGGCGAGCTTAGCGTTTCCAGGATCAGTACAGTAATGATCCTTTCAGCCGGTGCCAGTACAGATGAACGGTTTGGCCCATCACCCCATATGCGAAATTGTATTCGATGATCGTATCCTTTGGACAGATCAGCATCCCGTTCGATTATATCGTGGTGCAAGATGGTGAGGAAAATTCCCTTTTTCCCCTTGGGGGGCATATCAAAAATTGCATCGGCGCCGATCAGTGACACCAGCGCCACATCAGCGTTGAGTTTACTGAGAATTTGAGTTTGTAGATCAACAATTGGATGTGTCATTGCCTACCCCACTATCTTGAGTTGAGTACACAGGACTTTCAGATAGGCAGCACGACCATTCAAATCTTGGGCCGAGATCACTTCCAGTTCTTCGTCGCGATAAATCACCCGATCCCCAGGCTTCAGGTCATTACGGAAACGCAATATTATTGCATGCGAGATTTTTGAGTTTCGTGCATCTCCGCTTAAATCTAAAGTACCCGAAGCTGTTTTTACCTCAGCCCAAACCATGCCAAGCGAGGTGAAACTATCCGTGTGCCCCCCGGCATCATCAATGGCTTGTGCGGTTTGCTTTAGCTCAACCCGTTCACGCAATGCGCCAAGGGATGGGGTGCCGCGCCCGCTCAAAGGTTCACACCACGATAGGTTTCAATCAACCCGCCAAAACCGGGCGGTACAATGGCCCCACTTCCGGCAATTACCACCGCATCCCGGTGTTCAAACCAATAGCCAACCAACGATAATAATGCCTGGCGTAAATCGGCGGGCACATCGCTCCCTGCCGCACCAAATCCGGCGATATAGTCAATCTCAATCCCGTTATGCTCACGCATCTCAGGCAGACCCGTAATTGAACCTGGTACAAAAATGCGCGCAGGGTTCGCCTTTGTCTCGGGTTGAAACTGAGCAAGGGATAAAATTGTGGGATCACCTTCATTATTATATACGACAATCTGGGTGATCGATATCAGCGGGGCGACGGGTAGAATAACCTGCCGATCTTGCGGCCAACAATCGTGTACGGTTCGCCAGCTTTGAGAAATCAGCGCGCGCCCGGTCGTTCCTTCAATATGCAACCTTGCGGCTGTGATAAGGGTTGAAATAAATCCATCTTCCGCATTATCCGAAACACGCAAAAACACTTTGGTTTCTGCAAGTGTTACCGGCTCAACGGCGGGGCCGGCAAGCAAATATGAGGTCATTAAACATCTCTGATTTTGAGGGATATCT
>JAJRRG010000209.1 GCA_024279675.1 Alphaproteobacteria bacterium | reverse complement strand
TGGCGATCAGACGCAGTGGAGGCCTTAAACAATAGGAGCATTGATTATCGCATTGCCTATACCTCATCCAACGCAACAGCGATAACCAGCGCAGTTCTTTCAGATTTAGCCGTTGGAATTTTACCGGAAAGCGCGTTGCAACAGGGTATGCAGGTTCTGGACGAGAAGCACAATCTGCCCCGACTACCTGATGCTCAAGTTGCCGTCATGCGTGCCAGCCATGCCTATGGGGGAATTTATGATGCGTTGAGCGATCATATTGTCGCCAGTTTGGGCAACCTTGAGGGTAATGACCCGCTGAGCAGACAAGCGGCGCAATAGGGATTGTTGTTTATGTCTTTCCGGCATATTTATGTCACATTGAACATGATCAATAACAAAATGCATTGTTGAGGTATTAATTTTTTTGGGAGAAGCATTATGGAATTTACTTTCCGCAAGGCGCTTATTGCTTGTTCGCTAAGTTTATTACTCATTTCACCGGTCTCTGTTTCTATGGCCAAAACTAGTATTATCCTTGAGGAATGTACCGATGGCACAGACGCCCAGGCGCTTAGTGTGTGCACGGCCCTCATCGAAAGTGGAAAATCATCAAGCGGCATAGCCAGCCCTGACCTTCTTGCCCAGGCCCATTACGCGCGAGGGCGCGCCCTGTTAAGAGACGGGAAAAGCGATGAGGCAATGTTGGATTTTGTGGCGGCAGTTAAGCTCAATCCTCAATATTACCAAGCCTATAATTATCAGGCGAACATCAATTCTGACAGAGGTGATTATCGCGAGGCGATCAATCTGTACACAAAAGCACTTGCCATAAACCCGGAGTATGGGGACGGATATTACAATCGTGGCCGCAATTATGCCTTCATACATGAGTTAGAGCTGTCCATTGCCGATCAAACTGAAGCAATCCGAATTTGGCCAGAGGATTATCAAGCCTACAATTCGCGCGGTGTTCAACATTCAGATTTAGGCAATTACGATCTGGCTGAAGCGGATTTTATACAATCCATCAGTATCAACCCCAATTATTCTTATACCCATAACAACCGGGGACGTAATTTCCAACTTCAAGGTTTGTTCGAACAAAGTATCCCGCACTATTTACGTGCAGTGGAAATTGACCCGGAATATGACAACGCCTATTATGGTTTGGGTCTGGCTTATGGCAGTACGAACAAGCTAGAGCAAGCGCTGGACAACTACACCAATGCCATCCAATTCAGGAATGACTATGCCAATGCATATTTTAATCGTTCGTTGGTTCTTGAAGGGTTGGGGAATTTATCTGGCTCAATATCAGACATGAAGGAAGCCCTTCGTCTTGATCCAAGTGACGCCGAAGCCAAAGTAGAATTAAAACGCTTGATGAGCTTATAATGTATAATTTGTGGAGCTTCTTATGAAACTAGTATATTTTACGCTCACTTTATCCATAGCTTCGTTGTTTATGGTATCCACTACAAGTTCTCAAACCCCTGAAATCCTTTCAGAATGTCTCCAAGGCGAAGAGCTAACGCGTATAGCTACGTGTTCTCAGATCATTGACCTAACATCTGGAGAGGTTGCCGCTACGGACCTAATCGATGTTTACTATATGCGTGGAACTACTTACTTAAATGACCGGAAATTTGAGTTGGCTATTGCAGATTTCAGCGAAGTTATCTCCATGAATCCAGACCATTTCAGAGCATATAATTATCGTGGAAGCGCGTATTCTGATTATTGGATTTTAAAATGGCTGGTGTGAACTATGATCGGGCTGTTGAAATAAATCCCAATTATGGGGACGGGTGTTACAATCGCGGTCTAAATCAAACAGCGTTGGAAAAACCTGAGCTGGCGCTCGCCGACTTCACGAGGGCCATCGAAATCTGGCCACAAGATTCATGGGCGCTCAATCAGCGCGGCATCCTATTCACTGAATCAGGTCGTCATAAACTGGCTCAAATAGATTTCAATGAGGCTATTCGAGTTGATCCTAGCTTCCACCTCCCCCATTACAATTTGGGCCGGGATTATCAGCTTCAAGAAATGTATGAAAAAAGCATCCCACACTATAGCAATGCGATTCGATTGGCCCCGGGCTTTGCTAAATCCTACCAGGGACGTGGCGTTTCCTTTTACTTTTCTGATCAATTTAATGAAGCATTGCGCGACATAAATGTGGCTTTGGAATTAAGCCCAAACAAGGTGGACTATCTATTTTTTCGCGCCTTTGTTCACATGGCACAGGAAAATAACGCTGAAGCGATCACAGACTTTGAACGGGTTCTGAAATATTCCCCGGATAATGTGGACGCATCGGATCAACTGGCTCTCCTAAAAGCCATGTAGTTCCAAATGATCATCAGATCATGTAATCATCGGATCATCATATAAATGGTTAAGGTCTCCGTCCCACTCGCCATTGTATCGATCAAGTAGGCGCTCGGCGGATGTTTTTCCAGTTTCAACAATTCTGTTTAATGGTCCCAAAAACTGTGTCTCATCAAATTGTTCCCAGTTTAATCTGCCTCGTGCCGCTAAGCCGGCGGCGCTGATTTTTAACACCTGTTTGGCAATGTCATTGACATCTCCACCACGAAAATCCGTGTGGATAGCTGTTTTTGGCACCTCATCACGTAATGTCTGACGTTCTTCCTGTGACCAATCTTTCACCAGATCCCAGGCGGCATCGAGCGCGCCTTGATCATATAATAGACCGACCCAATACGCGGGGAGCGCACAAATATCAGCCCATGCACCACAATCAGCGCCCCGCATTTCAAGAAATTGCTTCAAGCGAACTTCTGGGAATATTGTTGAAATATGGTCTTCCCAATCGGCAATCGTTGGTTTTTCACCCGGCAGTTGTGGCAAATTCCCTCTCAGGAATTTACGGAAACTTTCGCCGGCACAATTAACATATTTTCCTTTGCTCATGACGAAATACATAGGCACATCAAGGGCATAATCCACATAGCGCTCAAAACTCATGCCGTCCTCAAAAGCAAAAGGCAACATGCCAGCACGGTCATTATCTGTGTTTTTCCAGATGTGGGATCTGAAGGATAAGTAACCGTTTGGTTTGCCGTCCAGAAAAGGCGAATTGGCGAAAAGAGCCGTTGCAATGGGCTGCAACGCCAACGAAACGCGTAATTTCTTGACCATGTCGGCTTCGCTAGAAAAATCCAAATTGACCTGTACTGTGCAGGAGCGGAACATCATCGAGGTGCCCAACGTGCCCACTTTTTCCATATAGGGTTTCATAATGCCATAGCGGCTTTTGGGCATGGCGCTGATGTCGTCAAGACCCCATGTTGGCGTAACGCCAAGCCCCAAAAACCCAATGCCCATGGGGGCCGCGATTTCTTTGAGCAGACGTAAATGATCCGCGGTTTCGCTACAGGTTTGGTGCACAGTTTCAAGCGGCGCGCCGGAAAGTTCAAACTGCCCGCCCGGCTCAAGTGAAATGGCGCCACCGCCATCTGGGTCCTTAAGACCAATCAGGTTTCCCTCATCCATTAGAGGAAGCCAGCCGGACTTTTCCATTGTTGCTTCGAGCAAGGCTTTGATGCCATTTTCACCGGCATATGGAACTTGGGAATTGTCCGCTTGAAAGAACACAAATTTTTCGTGCTCGGTGCCAATGCGCCATTTTTCTTTAGGTTTATTTCCCTTGGAGAGGGCCTCAATCATGTCAGATCGATTTTCAATGAGGGGGGATAGTTTAAGGTCGGCCATGAAATCTCACACAGGTTAGTGACGACAATTATGTGAAAATGTGTAGGGGCAGATTTATCACAAAGCAACCTTTAATCGTCAATTAACGATGGAAGGCCAATCACCAATTGTTGATTGAATGAGCGCTATGGCCGCCACAGCCGCCGTATCCGCACGTAAAATCCTTGGTCCCAATGAAATGGGCACGCAAAAATCCTGTTGCAATATTTTCTGACGCTCATTTGGGGAAAACCCACCTTCGGGGCCAACAAGAAGGCCAATTGCTTTGCCCTTTGATGTCTTTAGCGTTTCGAGGGGTGAACTTGCTGCAGCCGCCTCATCGGCAAAGACCAGAATACGCTTACCATGGGCTTGTTTCCAATTGTTCAGCACTTCCTCAAGGGAAATTTCGGGCTGAATTTCAGGCACGTTAAGTATTTCGCACTGTTCCGCCGCTTCAATAATATTTGCTTTCATGCGTTCAGTTTTTAACCGTCGGTTTTGTGTGTACTCCGTTACAATGGGCTGCATGGAGCGCACGCCCATTTCGGTAGCTTTTTGCACCATATAGTCAAGCCGCCCGGTTTTAAGGGGGGCAAAGCCGTACCAAAGATCAAAGCTTTGAACCTGAGCAGCTATCTGCTCAACGCAATTTAGAATAATTTTTTTACGGGAAAGCTCACCTATGGCACACCGCCACGCGCCATCGACACCGTTGAACAAAATAACTTCGTCTGCTATTTTTTTACGCAACACATTTGCCAGATAATTGGACTGGGCCATATCAAGAGCAATATTTTCCCCAACAAACAATGGCGCATCAACAAAGAGACGCGGTATTTTTTTATGGATACGCAAGTTGGGGGCGTTTGACATAGGGGATTAACTTTCAAAAAAAGCAAATTGAATGGGACTATATTGAACCAGACTTCATCGATTTGCCTTCATACAATTAGACCTTGGCCCTAACCCGTGCCAAGATTAAGGTTGGAAACCCCTCAAGTATGGACGAGTTCATTGCAAACAGACAATAAAAAAAACCAAAATTCTAACCGGATTGCCGATGCATCACAAAAAAACTGGGTGGACAATTATGCGCCAACTTCATGGCGGCCGTATTTGCGGTTGGCACGTCTAGATCGACCCATCGGTGTTTGGTTGCTGTTCTGGCCCTGCGCCATGTCGCTTGGCTTGGCTGCTGTGGCCCGTCCACCCAATGGGTTTAATATATACGCTCTTGTTCTTTTCTTTATCGGCGCACTGGTTATGCGCGGTGCGGGTTGTACCTTCAATGATATTGTTGACAAAGATATTGACGAGAAGGTTGCGCGCACGCGTTTGCGGCCCCTACCCAGCGGTCAGGTCAGCAAAAAACAAGCGGTGCTGTTCCTTGTCGCTCAAGCTCTGATCGGCCTATTGGTCTTGATACAATTTAACACTTATACGATTTGGCTTGGTGTTGCTTCACTTGGTCTGGTGGCAATATATCCGTTCATGAAACGCATCACCTGGTGGCCACAATTGTTCCTTGGGCTGGCCTTTAGCTGGGGCGCACTTATTGGCTGGAGCGCACAATTTGGGCAATTATTTCTGCCTCCCATACTGCTATATGCAGGCGCGATACTTTGGACGATTGGCTATGACACAATCTATGCCGTGCAAGACATTGAAGACGATGCCCTGATCGGGGTTAAATCAACGGCCCGACTTTTTGGCAAAAACACACGGGGGCTGGTTACCCTTTTCTATGGCGGGGCTCTTGGACTATGGCTATGGGCTGGAATGACCGCCGGGGCCGGGATAATCTTTCAGGTCGCAATGATTGTTCCCGCACTTATACTGATTTGGCAGGTGGCCAGCCTTGATCTGAATAGCCCGGCCAATGCGTTGTTGCGCTTTCACGCCAATAACTTTGTTGGGTTGGCCGTAACCCTTGCTTTCTGGGTCGAATTCAAATTTTAGTCTTCCTCACCAAAAGTTATTACCACGCCTCAAGGCCAGCCACTTTTTACAAAGCGGCTGGCCTCAAAATAGGCGTTCTGGGTGGAGTTCAGGTTTTATAGGTACATGACCAGAATGCCCGAAACTCCGATTACTTCCTGCGGTTCAAAAAGTGTGGACGCCTGCTCGCTTGACCGGCTGTTTTGCGGCGGGCACTTGTTTCACCCAGCATAACGCCATCAACCTGCTGGCTATAGGCCACAAGCTCACCGTCCCCTGAACGAATGAACAAGGGCAAACGCAACTGGCGACCCCAGTTTTGCCATTCGGCAATCACATTTGCGTTGCCTGTTTCTTCAAATACCTGATAATTGAAGTCCGCGTCCCCATGCACCAGCTCAATGGCTGATGTGAGAACACCCTCTTCTGAAATTTGTGTGTTAACCGCCACCCCGATATATTCGGACACGGGCACTTTGACCGTGATCACGCAACCGGCTTTATCAAGCTTTTTACGCAGGGTT
>JAJRRG010000208.1 GCA_024279675.1 Alphaproteobacteria bacterium | reverse complement strand
CAGCGCATGAAATCCGCAATCAGCTGCCACGTTGTGCCACTTGAAAACGCAACGCAACAGTCGGTTGCTAAAACTACGCCAAATGGCGTATCAACACGAAAGGCTCTAGTTCAGGCTGGATGACAATTCAGTGGCAGGTCACTACTTATCTTGCCTATTTAGAAGCTGAGCAAAGTCTTCAGATAGACAAACTCCAAAATGTTCGTTCTGTACGAAAAAGGATACAACAGGTCTTAAAACAACTCCCCATATTGTTCCCGGCAAGACGGCTGTTAGCCCATACTTACTACCTTGAATGGGCAGAGGCGATAACTCTCTCTTAATTAAAGAGGCGCAATTGGCAAAAGAACTCATTAATAGTGACCCTCTGTCTTCCCTTGGATATTGGGAACGCAGTATTGCACTCCAATACCTTGGAGAATTTGAACAAGCGCTAAGTCATATCGAATTTGCCCTAACTTTATCCCCGCACAATCCCAATATTGTGGCTCGATATGCCGACATTTTGTGCCATTGTGGACAAACGACAAAAGCCAGAACTAACATTGAATTAGCGTTCTCTTTAATCCCGATCCCACCTGATGAGTTTTATTGGATTAAAGCGGGCATTTTATTTCTTCAAGAAAACTATCAAGCCGCACTCGACGGATTTCAACGTACGTCGTATTTGACGCCTCGAAATTATCGAATGATTTTGGCTTGCCATGCTATGTTAAAAAACAATAGAGAAGCAGCAGAGGCTTGCAACGCTCAATTAGAAGAATACCCTGATTTCAGTGTTTCTGAGTGGGAAAATTCATTTCCTCTAAAAAAAGTTCAAGACATTCAACACTATGCCAAAGCTATGCGACAGGCTGGATTTAATTAAGTGCTTTTACTAAGTGCTACCCCTCATATCGAATCAGTCAATCACAAGCCTAGCTTCGTTGTGTAACTTGATAAGGAGATTGATATGTCTAAAATTGTAGTCACTACAGATTCAAGAGGGGTAACTCATATCCGTGACCCGCGCACAGGGAAATCCGAAGTAGTTCAGCTTTCTAACAGCTTCGCTAAGAAAAGATTTCACGTTGCCGGCAGTAGCGATGGTGTTGCGGCTCATGTGTTGTATCGCGAAAGCCCCGGAATTGCGGCGCATGTACTATATCGTGATACCCCTATCAAAGCGGCGTGACCTTGCGACACGCTAAATCTGCCTTGCCGGAAACCTCTTCCCATTCTGGCAAGGTGTTGGCCTTTAATCGGCGATCATTAGCTTATCTTGACCGGGTAATTTCACCAACTGAGACGGTTAAGTGGGCAAAGCTTGCATTTGAGCGGCTTGGTATTACTCGCATAGCAGATCAGACGGGGCTGGATAAAATAGGTATTCCTTGTTTTGCGGCTTTTAGGCCTAACGCCATGCGACTGGCTAACAATCAGTGCAAAGGGCTTACCACAGAGGCGGCCAAAGCGTCTGCCGTTATGGAAGCGATTGAGTTTGCGATTGCCGAACGGCCAGAAGTACCATCTTTTGTTGCCTCTAAGCGTGAACTTGGCGCCAAAGGCGCACCCATTGTTGATATCAAGTCTCTCCTCCCCATAGGTGAAGATATTCCTCAGGATACAAAACTCAAGTGGATTGAAGGCTATAATCTTGTCACTAAACAAAAGGCAATCATCCCTCTTGATGCAGTAGACTTGAGCAATAGCCGCGATATTCCAAACATCAGCAAAGGTACAAATGGCCTTGCTTCTGGCAATACAACGGATGAAGCGGTCTTTCATGGACTGTGTGAGCTTATTGAACGTGACGGACGGTCTTTGTGGACGCTCTTGGATAAAAAAGAACAGACCGCTACGGCCATTGATCCTGCTACATGTCAAGACAACGAAGTCATTGGACTCCTCAAAAAAATTGAAATCGCTGGTTTGAAAATTCAGCTGTTTGATCAAACTAGCGATATTGGTTTACCCACCGTTATGGCCGTGATTGGAGAAACGGATAAACACACCACCTCCCATTTTGATTTGGCCGCTGGTTACGGCACCCATCCAAACGCTGATAGAGCAGCCGTTCGAGCCATTACAGAAGCCGCTCAAACACGAGTTACCTCCATTGCAGGCTCACGCGATGATATTGATACAACTACATATACAAAAGAGGCGTTGGAAGAACACCTCCATCTTCTGACGCTTCTTCCTTTACCCAACCGAGTTATGACGCAAGGCGTTGCCCTTGGTGTTTCATTGTCTGATTTACTGGCCAAGTCCGTGTTCTCAACCATGGCAACATCTTACGCTGGCGACATTTTTATATTTCCGTTGAACGATCCATCCAAAGATAACTTTGTGGTAGTTAAAGTAATTGCTCTTTATTTGGAAGACCGTGATGCCAATACCAACTGGCGCCCTGGGGCAAGAGCCTTAAACGTGATGTTATCCTCATGAAAATACTTTTTGCAGGGCCAAGCTTATATGGCGCAACGCTTGATCTAACGAATATTGATCTACGGCCACCGGCTGCCCAAGGAGACCTATTGCAGGCGGTAGTTGATGGGGCAACTGCCATTGGCTTGGTAGATGGTAACTTTGAAGCCATCGCCTCTGTCTGGCATAAAGAGATTTTATTTGCGATTAGTGAAGGTGTTACCGTTTTGGGCTCTTCATCCATGGGCGCTTTACGAGCCGCTGAATGCGCACCTTTTGGCATGGTTCCTTTGGGAAAGATTGCCACGGAATTTGCCAGTGGCGAACGAGACGATGATGCAGACGTAGCGCTTTGTCACGGCCCGATTGAACTTGGCAGTCCACCAACCACGTTGGCGATGGTTGATGTGGAAGCAACGGTAACTGCCATGGCTAAAGCAGGTTGTATCAATAAAGTTAAAGCCTGCCAGATAGTGTAGATATCAAAAAGAATATTTTTTAAAGAACGAGATATCAATGCGATTGCATCGAAGTTTGATAGATCCTCTTACTTTCGAGAATCATTCAAGCACCATTTTGTGAATCAAAAGAAAATTGATGCTTTAGAACTTATCAAGATGCTTATAGCCATTCCTAATGAACGATCAGAAATTATCCCTGATTTTAAGCTAGAAACGCCTTATTCTTGGATAAAAGCGGTATCTCATGTAGCTGACAAGTCACTCAGTTAGTTTAGATTCACGCTCAAATCACGCTCTGTCTGTTTGTCTACCTAGATAATTTATGACAGGGGGAATAAATGCAACAGTTCGTATCCATATCCATTTCACCAGAACGTTGGTCAATTGCGGAACACGGGTTCCAAGCGTTGACGGCGCGTGAACGTGAAATACTGCAAGACTTAGCCAATTGCCTATCAGCTAAAGAAATTGCGCGTTCACGAGGAATTTCACATAGAACCGTTGAAGTTCATAAGGCAAAAATAAAGTTCAAACTGGGTGCTCGAAACTTAGCTGAGGTTCTACAAACGATATATGCCCTTGCCTTTAATTTAGAGACCGATCATGAACCGGATGCTTCTCCGTTAAACCCAAGATGGCAAATAGGAATGAAGGTGAAAAAACACCTATTATGGTCACAATCCCTCCAAAACTGAAGCCTAAATGGTCAGGCGCAGCAGAATAAATGGGCCAAATGATTAGCTCCCTTGGTCTAAATGTCCTGTCAACACTAGCATCAATGTAGGGGGATTGTGGATGGGAAGTGCAACCATGACAATCTTACCTTCGGCGATAATTGCTAAATTTTAAGTCAAGTATACCTCGTTTGAAATAACTCTAAATGAGCATCGTTCAGGCAGGATGACTGAAATAGAATATTTGGCGACTTGCTCAAATCGGTATAACGAGCAAAAAGATTTCGTCAGACTGGCAGGCAGATAATTTCTTCCTTATAAATTGTGAGGGACACTATGGCAATGAGCAAATGCCTGCAGTTGGCCTGAGATTCAACTCTTCTCCAGTTACTTGAAGAATTAGTCGGGTTGTAAGTGTCTCGTTCCCATCCGGTTCCTGTTGCTATATTTCGATTTGGTTCACAATGGTTTGTTTTGGTTCCAAGCAATTCAATTTATTAACTAATTTCATAACTTTCAAAGTTTGTACATCAGCCCACATGGGCGCGCGGAGCTGAATTCTGGTTTAACCGAGAAACACGGCAATTCCTGCCTTGCCAAGGTTTAGGTCGTCAGTTCGAATCTGATCGCCCGCTCCAAATTCTCAAGGCCGTAAGGCATTGATGCTAAGGGTCCTTCGGGGCCCTTTTGCTTTGTTGTCATTATGCCGTTGTAATTTTTATTATCCTGAAAATTATCCACCTCAAACTATAAGGTGGGTAAAGGGCGGATTTAATAGATCTGTGGCCTAGGCCTGAGGCCCTAGGACAATTTCAATAAGGTTGCCGTTTAGGTTGGCGGCAGAATATGTGGCATTTAACACTTTGAACTCTGATGTAATTTGTTCACCCTTGGCGGCGAAAAGTTCTTTTTGCGCGTCTAGTAATTCAAAAATTGTACGGGTGCCCGCTTCAAATTGTTGCTGATACAAAATTACAACCTGTTCAGCAGCATTGATGCGTTCGGCGATTGAGCTACGCTTTTCAGCGGCGGTGCGCATAATTCGTATTGAATCTTCAATATCCTGTTCCAGCTGATCTAAAGCCTGTCGATACCGATATTTTACTTCGTCGATACGTGCAAGAATTAGATTGTTTTTGGCATCATGATCCCCACCATCATAAAGCTGTCCTGTTATGGAAACCATAACCCGTCCGTCTGTGGCAAGGGGGTTTTCTCCGGCTACATTCTGCTGGATTTTGGCGGATGCATTTAAGGTTACTTCTGGTAATAAATCACGCTCTAAGGACAATTGTTGGGCTTCAAGGCTTACAATATCCCACTCAAAGGCAAGCATTTTTGGGTTTTTTGCAGCATATCCTTCAATGTCTAAGGAATTAAGCCTGGTTGCAACCGGGTTTATGGCGCCAGGGGTTTGTAAAACAGTTGGCTCAAGGCCCGTTAAGCGTTTAAAATTACTGGCGGAATTTTGCCGCTCAGAACGCAGGTTGATAGTTTGTGTCCGTGCGCCTTCAAGGCCGATTACAATTCTTTGTACGTCTGCTTCAGTGGCATTTCCCGCATCAGCATTTAATTTGATAATGCGATGCATTTCTTCGTGCGCACGTTCGTTGACGACACTATTATTAATCTGGAGAGATAGTTCGAGCACTTTCAAATAGGCCTGAACCATTTCGAGAAGAATTTTTTCAGTTTGAGCGCGTTGACGCCAAATAGTGGCCTGATGAACAGAGTTGGCCCAATTTATATCTGCGTCAGTTTTTCCAAAATCAAAGAGTAATTGACTGGCCCTTAGGGAGGCTTCTGAGCGCGTTTGATCGGTTAAAATTTCGCTTTCAAAATTGTAGGTTCTTTCCTGCCCCATGGTGGCGTTGAAATCTAGACGGGGCGCATAGGCGACATAGGCCGTTTCAACGCCGGCTTTGGCGGAGGCGGCTTGGGCGCGTATAATGCCAATGGCAGGATTGTAAGCCACTGTTTGCGCCGCAACTTGCGATAAAGTCATTGTTTCATTGGAAATATTGGCTGATGAATTGGTAGCAACTGGTAAGCCTAGGGCTAGAGTGCTCTCATTTTCAGACTGAATGGGTGTCACTGTATCTAGTTGTGTTTGTTATGTATTTGTGCCGACGCAAGCAACGGAAGTAGCATCAATGCAGGGACGCATGACTTGGTTTGCAGCACATCCGCTGATAAAAATTATGGCGAGAAGCCCAAGCGTAAATTGCATGATGCGTGCAAAAATTTTGTGATGAAAAAACGCCAATATACTACTCTTCACATTCGTATGGTTAATCCATACTTGCTTTTTGTGGTTAACATAGACTTAAGCAAACGGGCTGAATTCATCTTGCACAAACGATTTAAGGTGTCGCATGAGGAAGTTCTCTCAAAATCCAACGAAATTGTGATTTTGGTAACCTTTATCAAACAAAAATATACGCGTGCCAAAAGCTAGTTTCCGGTGAAAGGCATCAAAATTTTAGTGTGAGGTTATGGAATTTCAATTCCATTGCCGATGCCTTTTTGGGGAAAAGTAACCCATAAAGGAAAGCGTAACTTGTAAGGACTGCGTAAGATCATGGTTGATAATCCCAACAATGTGGATGAGCAAGTGGCACCCGAACAGGGTTCACAAGACGCAGTAACACTTGCAGAGAGTGCAACATCGAGCGAAGAAAAACCGGTACTGCTTGAGGGGGGTGTTGACGCTCTTGCTGAGGGAGTTGAACCTAGTGGTGATCTAATTAGAAAACCAGACGCGGGCGAAACTATATTTATTACAGCTGACAACGCCAAGGGGCATGAGTTTGCCTTTAGTCTGGATGATGTGACTGTAAACCTAAATGATGTGGATTTGATCATTTCATTTGAGGATGGCGCGCGAATTGTACTTGTGGAATTCGGTTTATTGATTGCCGCTGATTTGGCACCAGAAATGAATTTTGGGGGCGACCTGACGTTGGGTCAGGACCTGCTGGCTCGTGTTGGAAGTTTTGATGCGTCAGAGACTGACCGCAAAGCATTTACTTCCATGAAGGATACTGCGGACATTAGGTCAGACGAGGAATCCGATGAACAATCAGAAGACATTTCTAATGGGTCCCCGGCGGAGCCTCAACAATCGCCTCCTAAAATTGAATTGGTTGATGACAAGAAGGGGGATAGTTTTAATGAATATGATCGCTCCAATGTTTCTGAAAAAGTTGGTGCTGATGAACCTGGAAAATTCATGGAGGAGGGATCCTCGTCTGCGGCGGCAGCCGGCATAAGCAATATACTCCCAGATTCAGAAATATATTTAAGGGTTTTAGGTCTTACGCAACAATCCGTAAGCAAGCTGGCGAGTGGGAAAACGCTTATAGTTGGCGCAACAGCGGCGTCACCTGCCGACACAGATCCTTCCCATGGCGTTCAATCGGCTATGGAAACAATTACAGGCACATCGGGTGCCGATGTAATTTATGCGGATAGTCAGGATTATGCGCCAAGTGGCACAAGTTCCAGATTATTGGAAATTACGCTTGAGATGCCCTTTAAGAACTGGATACCGACCAGTCTTGTGGTCACTAACCTTCCCCCAGGGATGAGTGTTCTGGATGCGGAAGAAACGGACAAGGGCTACCGGATTGACCTGACTGAAGACACTTCGCTTTTGCATACTTTGGTGCTTAATTTCACCATGCCTGTTGATGGTGCGACTACCGATGAAAACGGGTTCTACGATATAGATTCAATTTCGATTGCATATACGCTGACAGACCCTCGAGGAGCAGTTGGGCAATCAACGGCGACTGCGCAAATAGGTTTGCGTGATGTTTTGTCTGATGCTGACCTACAGCTTGAAGACCCGGCAACCGGTAATATCATTACAGCGATTATGGCGGCGCCTCCCGGCAATATTATCAATGCCGGCGCTGGGGATGATGAGATATATGCGGCGACTGGAATTGATCGAATTGATGGGGGGTCGGGAAATGACACGGTTTCCTATTCAATATCAAATGCCGGGGTCAATGTTGATTTGGGGGCGGACACCGCCTCTGGCGGATATGCCAAAGGGGACAATCTGAATAATATAGAAAACCTTGAGGGCTCAAGATTTTCGGATAATTTAACCGGGGATTCAGGCGCTAATATTCTTAGTGGTTTGGGAGGCGCTGACAGAATTGATGGTGGCGCGGGAACAGATACTGCCAGTTATGCAAAATCCTCAAAAGGTGTGGATGTCAATTTAACACGTGGAACAGGTCTTTTGGGGGACGCTGAGGGTGATGTTCGTAGCAATATCGAAAACCTAATTGGGTCGGATTTTGGCGATATTTTGGTTGGAAATGCCGGAAGTAATACAATGGATGGATCAGACGGTGATGATACGATTATTGGCGGGGCTGGGGCTGATATTCTTATTGGTGGAGCGGGTGAAGATTTGCTTGATTTTTCAACGTCCTCGGCTGGCGTTAATGTAAATCTTGCCACATCTTCTGGGTCTGGTGGGGATGCCAATGGAGATGTGTTTTCTGGGTTTGAAGGCATTAGAGGAACGGCCCATGATGATATCCTGACCGGGAACAGTGGAAACGATACACTTGATGGGGGGGCTGGGAACGACGTACTTGAAGGCCGTGAAGGTAAGGATATTCTGTTAGGTGGTGCGGGAAATGACCAATTAAGCGGGGGTGCCGGAGAGGACATTATTGATGGGGGTGCCGGGGTTGATACGGCGTCTTATTCAGGCTCAAGTGGCGGGGTAAATGTTAGTCTTGCCACTGGAACAGGCAGCGGCGGTGACGCTCAGGCTGATACTTTATCAAATATCGAAAATTTAACCGGCTCATCGTTGGCAGATAGCCTAACGGGTGATGGCGGCACGAACACTTTATTTGGTGACGCGGGGAATGATATTTTGGAGGGCGGTGCTGGTGCCGATATTCTTCAGGGTGGATCAGGTTCTGACACGGCAAGTTATACGGGATCGTCACAAGCGGTTGATGTAAATCTTGCAACGTCCATCGGTGTCGGTGGCGATGCCCAAGGGGATAGTTTTAATTCAATTGAAAATCTGACTGGCAGCAGTCAAAACGATAGTCTAACGGGTGATAATAACGGAAACATTTTAAGCGGTGGCGCTGGAAATGATGTGCTCATCGGTGCAGGTGGGGCTGACGTATTAAATGGCGGTGCAGGTCTGGATAGTGTTGACTATTCAACGTCTGGTGCGGCGGTAAACGTTGATCTGTTGACCAGTATTTCGACGGGCGGGGATGCGAATGGGGATAGTTTTTCTTCAATTGAAAATGTAACCGGCTCTGATTTTGATGATCAACTTATTGGCGATCACGGCGCAAACCGTCTCCAGGGTGGTTTGGGCGATGATGAACTAATTGGCAATGGTGGTGCAGACCAACTGGTCGGTGGCGCTGGAAATGATACGGCGAGTTACGCAACAGCAGCTTTTGGTGTGAGTGTTGATTTAGGAATCGGTACGGGTACAACAGGCGATGCGACGGGGGACACACTCAGTTCCATTGAAAATCTGACAGGTTCGGGCTCAAACGACACTCTGGTGGGTGATGCGCAAGTAAATATTCTTCAAGGTGGTTCGGGTGATGATATTTTACGGGGCAAAAGTGGTGATGATACACTTATTGGTGGCGACGGAAACGACACTTTAGAGGGCGGTGCCGGCGCAGATACCATTGATGGGGGAGCGGGCATTGATGCGGTTGATTATTCCGGCGGCGGAACTGCAGTCAACGTTGACTTGCAAACCTCAATTGCTACAGGGGGAGATGCGGATGGGGACACTTTTGTCGGCATTGAAAATGTTATCGGAACTGCCCTTTCGGATCAGATTTATGGGGATGGCTCGGACAATGATTTAGCGGGTGGAGCTGGAAATGATTTCTTGCAAGGGCGCGGTGGTGCTGATCATCTTGACGGTGGTACGGGAACAGATACGGCGGATTATTCCCTTTCGGGGGCGGCGGTTCAGTTGAATTTAGGATCTGGCGTTGCCACGGGTGGCGATGCGGATGGGGATACATTTACCTCGGTTGAAAATATTATTGGTTCTGTTCACGATGATGAAATTGTCGGGAATGCGTCGGCAAACCGCCTTGAGGGTGGCGATGGGAACGATGTCCTTGAAGGGGGCGCGGATGATGATGTTTTGCTTGGCCAGGATGGCAATGATCTTCTTGATGGTGGAGCTGGTGCTGATATTTTAACCGGGGGCGCGGGAACGGATACGGTCACATATGCGAGTTCAGTAGATTCGATTACGGTTAGCCTTGCAACCAATTCTGGAACTCAAGGTGATGCGCTTGGGGACGTTCTGTCGGGGATTGAAAATATTGATGGTTCAGTTGCTGATGATATAATTACAGGTGATGCCAATGCTAACCGTCTGCGAGGCGAGGGCGGTGATGATCAGATCTCCGGTGGTGCAGGTGCAGATGATATTCAAGGCGGGGGCGGCGCGGATATACTTGAGGGCGGCGCAGGGGCGGACAGTCTTGCGGGTGGATCGGGCTCCGATACATTAAGCTATTTGGGCTCCAGTGCAGCGGTGGATGTAAATCTTGGAACTAATACAGCGTCAGGTGGAGATGCGGCGGGGGATACTTATACATCAATCGAGAATGTTACGGGTTCGGATTTTGATGATATTTTAACAGGAGATGCCGGGGTAAATCGACTCTCCGGCGGTCTGGGTAATGATACACTGATTGGCGGTGCTGCAGCGGATACCCTGATTGGGGGACTTGGGATTGACGTTGTTGATTACAGTGCGTCGGCGCAAAATGTAACGGTTTCTCTTGCGGGGGGTACTGCCTCCGGAGGGGATGCCCAGGGAGATTCTCTGCAGGGGATCGAAAATCTCATTGGCTCAGCAGGGGACGATCATCTTACCGGTAACGCTTTAGTCAATGTTCTAACGGGTGGAACTGGAAATGATACGCTGATTGGCGGTGCGGGTGCTGATACTTTGCTTGGCGGCGATGATAATGACAGTTTGGCAGGCGGCCTTGGGGCTGATGTTATCAATGGCGGTCTGGGATTAGACACGGCTGATTATACAACCTCATCCAGTGCTGTTTCAATCAATTTGGATACCGCTTCCTACTCAGGCGGAGATGCCAATGGAGACACTCTGACATCTATCGAAAATGTAACCGGATCAGGTTTTAACGATAGTTTGAGTGGGGATGCAAACGCCAACGTTTTAAGTGGTGGATCAGGCAATGATACGCTTGATGGGGGTTTGGGTGTTGATACGCTTTATGGCGGTTTTGGCAATGATGTACTGATTGGCGGCGCAGCCGGGGATATTCTTGACGGTGAGGGTGGGATTGATCTGGCAGATTATTCAGCATCTGCTGCTGCTGTAACGGTTTCACTGGTTGGCGGTATTGGCTTTGGCGGTGATGCCCAGGGGGATACACTCATCAGAATTGAGAACCTGACCGGCTCTGATTTTGACGATACTCTGATTGGAGACAATCTGCTGAATGTCCTCACCGGCGGTTCTGGGTCTGATAGTTTAGAGGGCGGTGCGGGTGCTGATACTCTGCTTGGTGGTGCCGGGATTGATACGGCTTCATATGCGGGTTCACTGAATGCGGTGACGGTCAACCTGAGCACCGGCTCTGGGGTCGGGGGCGATGCGCAAGGGGATACT
>JAJRRG010000207.1 GCA_024279675.1 Alphaproteobacteria bacterium | reverse complement strand
TGAAGTTGAATATTATTTCTTTTTTGTGGAACCTGACCCAGAGCCAAGTCCGGGAAGGCCGGGAAATTGTGGTTTTCCTAAATTGGGAAGCCCCGCCTGTTTGGTCAGTTGAGAGAAATCAGTGGGTAATTTTTGTGTAAGGCCTTTGGGGGCATCATTGGGCAAAGCGCTTGGATCAATGCCCATTTGTTGTGCCATCTTTTCGAGTTCTGCCGGATCCATATTAGATAGGTCTGGCATGCCAGCGCCACCCATTCCACCGGGCATCCCCCCTGCCATGCCGCCGCCACCGAGCATGCCGCCAAGGGCGCCGCCCATACCGCCTTTGCCCCGGGACATTTTTTTCATCATGGACGCCATTTGACGGTGTTGTTTAATCAGCTTGTTGATTTCTGATACTTCAGTCCCTGAGCCTGCGGCAATGCGCTTGCGTCGAGAAGCATTGAGCAATTCGGGTTTGGTGCGTTCTTTTTTGGTCATGGAAGAAATGATGGCGACTTGTCGGTCAAACACCTTCTCGTCCACATTGGCCCCTGCCATGGCCTTTTTCATTTGGCCCATGCCTGGCATCAGACCCACCAGGGCACCCATGCCACCCATTTTTTTCATTTGCAGAAGTTGCGCGCGTAAATCATTAAGGTCAAAGACACCTTTTTTGACCTTCTTGGCCATCTTTGCCGCATCTTCCAGGGAGACGGTTTCAGCGGCCTTTTCAACAAGGGAAACAATGTCCCCCATGCCCAAAATACGATCGGCAATGCGCTTGGGATAAAAATCCTCTAACCCATCCATCTTTTCAGATGTGCCAATAAGCTTGATGGGTTTGCCGGTGGCGGCGCGCATGGATAGGGCTGCGCCCCCGCGTCCGTCGCCATCCATCCGGGTGAGGACGATACCAGTAATTGAAACACGTTCATCAAAGGAACGGGCTAAGTTTACCGCATCTTGTCCGGTCAGGGCATCAACCACCAATAACACTTCATGGGGGTTGGTGGCGTCCTTAATAGCCGTGGTTTCAGCCATCAGCTCTTCGTCAATATGGGTGCGGCCGGCGGTGTCTAAAATGAAAACATCGTAACCGCCACGCTTTGCCGTATCGGCCGCGCGGTTGGCAATTTCAATAGGCGTCTGGCCCGGAATAATTTCCAGCGTGTCAACGCCCACTTGCTCACCCAGAACTTGGAGTTGCTCCATGGCGGCGGGGCGGCGCGTATCAAGGGACGCCAACAATATCTTTTTGTTTTCGCGTTTTTTGAGACGGCGGGCAATTTTTGCGGTGGTAGTGGTTTTACCCGACCCCTGCAAGCCAACCATCAGGATTGGCACGGGTGGGGTCGCCTGCAAGTCAATGGGACTGCCCTCTTCGCCCAGTACGCGCACCAATTCGTCATTGACGATTTTGATGACCTGCTGGCCCGGGGTGATAGAGCGGGTGACTTCACCACCGGTGGCCCGTTCGCGGACTTGTTCAACAAAGGCCCGGACAACTTCAAGCGATACGTCGGCCTCAATCAGCGCGCGACGAATTTCACGCAGGGCTGCGTTAACGTCCGCCTCGCTTAATGCGCCGCGGCCCGTTAGGCCCTTAAATATTTTACCCAGACGGTCGCTGAGATTGTCGAACATACATGTACCTCGCGGGTCGTATCCCTCACCCCATGCCGTGAAAAACGCAATGGGGTTCGTTGACCCTTCGGCGGGCGGCCAAAAAGTTGGCCGGCTCGCGTTAAAGCTCGCATTAAGCAAATTATTGAAGAATTTGCTTAACTGCCCTATTTAATTCCAACACTACATATGGGCATGAAAAACCCAAAAGCAAAATAACACCCGTGGGCGCAACGCGCTGGCGGGTGGGGACCGTATGCATCTTGTGCATACTAGTTACTCATGTTGTATCGTTATAGATAGAGTTAGGGCTTTATAGGGGGAAAGTTGAAAGAGTCAATGGATAAGCGGTTTGAAACTGTTGATCGTAAATTTACAGCCTAATTATCCCGCAGTTGATCTTTGAGTAGTTGTTCTAAATATGAAGAAAGTTCGCTAATGTCAAAGTGCCCATTACCCCATTGTCTATCAGCGGCTTGCAGAGCCTTGTAATAAGGTTGCCTATTTTCTCGAATTCTTTCCGGAACAATTTTTTTGCCGGGCAGTAACGCGCCATGGTGCAAGCATATTAAATAGTAGCAGGCGGCGCGTGCTGTGCGCCCATTTCCTTCCACAAATGGGTGAATCCAATTCATTCTCCACAATGCGTACGCAGCTAAATCAGTTGGGCGATTGCTGATTTGCCAATTCTCATGGATTACTGAGATAAAGCGATCCATTTCGTTTTCGACAATTGCAAAATGTGGAGGTACATGATTCCCAACATATATTGGCCCTTTGCGATACCTTCCGCCAAATTGAGCAATATTTGCAACCGCCACATGGTTTAGGCTCCAAAGCGTATATTTATCGAATGATTCAATGCCGTTTTTGAGACCTATTTCAATGCAGTTTGTTAGCAAGTCATATTGGCGTAGTAAGTTCTGCTCTTGAATCCGAGCAAAAAAGTCTGGATCATCTTTTTCTCTGACTGACATTTTATGAATGCTTTTTAGAGGCGTTAATTTGTGAGGCGAATGCTTTCGGAAGAGCGTCTTACGCTATCTTTTGTGACGCTTTCGGAACCCATAGCATTTCCATAAGCAAAACTTATGCGTTGCTCACGTAACTCTTGTTCAGAAACAGAATTTTTTTTTGAATCCTTTAAGAGCTTTTCCAACTCAGGGTCGATTGATGTTGAGTTTAAGAACTGTTTTCGATCTGCCATTTGAAATCTCCCTAAATTTTGCGCGTCATCCCAAACTTTTTTGCTGAAAAATGTGGGGATTTGTATGCAACTACCGATTTTATATTCAAATGTATGATGATTTGGTTAGTTTTGATAGAAAAATATTGGTCATTCACTTGGTTTTTTGATTAGCGATGGGCTTGTAATATGAGGTCATTAGTCGCTAGATGTATGAAAATCAGCAGTAATTCACTAATTTGGAGCGCATAAAATGACCAATCCCATCGATCAAATTAAACTTAACAAACTTGCTGAAGTGGCGGTTAAAGTTGGTCTTCGTCTCGAAAAAGGGCAGGATCTGGTGATGACCTCAACCCTTGAGGCGGCGCCCTTAGCGCGCATGATTACCGAACATGCCTATAAGGCCGGAGCCGGGTTGGTAACGACTTTATTTACTGATCCAGAAGCAACTTTAGCGCGTTATAAATATGGGCATGATGAAAGTTTTGACCGGGCGGCTGATTGGGTTTTTGAGGGCATGGCAAAGGCGTTTGACAATAATGCGGCAAGGCTGGCGATTGCAGCGGATAATCCTATGTTGCTGGCCAATGAGGACCCGGACAAGGTGGGTCGGGCCAATAAGGCGATGTCTGAAGCCGGCTCCCCGGTACGTAAGCGCATTACCGAGTTTTGGGTCAACTGGAATATTGTTGCTTATCCGGGTGCTGATTGGGCAAAATTGGTGTTTCCCGATGATAGTGAAGAAGTGGCGATTGGCAAATTGGCCGATGCGATTTTTGCCGCTTCAAGGGTTGATCTGGACGATCCTATTGGCGCGTGGGATGCACATAATGCAAAACTTGCCACAAAATCCAAATGGCTCAATGACCATGACTTCGCGGCGCTCAAATATACCGGGCCGGGCACGGACCTCACCGTTGGTCTTGCTGAGGGACACGAATGGATGGGCGGCGCTTCGCGCTCAAAAAATGGTATTACCTGTAATCCAAACATCCCAACAGAGGAAGTTTTCACAACCCCCCATGCGCATAAGGTTGATGGATATGTTCGTTCGACCAAACCATTATCCTATAGCGGCTCACTGATTGACGACATCAAGGTTGTGTTTAAGGATGGCAAAATTGTTGAGGTCAGCGCTTCCAAAGGTGAAGATGTCTGGGTGAAAGTTCTGGACACCGATGAGGGCGCGCGCCGATTAGGCGAAGTGGCACTTGTGCCCCATTCTTCCCCTATTTCGCAAAGCGGGATTTTGTTTTTTAACACATTGTTTGATGAAAACGCCGCCTGTCATATTGCACAGGGGCAATGTTATACAAAGTGCTTTAAAGATCAGGATCTTTCCTCAGAGCAAGTGAAGAGTGCAGGGGGCAATTCCAGCAACATTCATATTGACTGGATGATAGGCTCGGATGACATCGATATTGATGGTATTAAGCAGAACGGCGATATTGTTCCGGTGTTCCGCAAAGGGGAATGGGCTTAGGGTTTTACCCTAAATTGCTGTCTTGAAATTATTGTCTTGGCACCGCACCCCCATGATGAGCTTGTCGAACCATTTACGGCGTTCTTTCACAGGCTCAGAATGAGGTCGAGTTTGGCTCATGGCAATGACACTTTGATTGATAGCTAGAAATTGTCACCATTGTGCGCCATATAGGAGTTTAACAGCTTCTAACGGATTAGCACGCCCATGTCTGGCATGATCAAATACTTAAAAATGAACGGGTTGGGGAATGATTTCATCGTATTTGATGGGCGTGAGAAATCTGTTCAACTCTCACCCGATCAAGTGCGCTGGATTGCTGATCCTGAGTCAAGTATTGGCTGTGATCAGCTTATAATTATGGACCCTCCCCGCGCCTCTGGCACGGATGTATTTATGCGCATTTATAATTCTGATGGTGGTGAAGTCAGTGCCTGTGGCAATGCCACTCGATGTATTGCGGGTTTGATCGCTGGGGAAACTGCCAAAACAAGCGTATTGGTTGAAACAGCGGCTGGGTTGTTGGTGTGTAGCGTTGCAGGAAAAACCGTGAGTGTTGATATGGGTTTGCCAAAATTTGATTGGCAGTCGATTCCCTTGGCCGAAGAATTTGGGGATACGCGCGGGATAGAATTGCAAATCGGGCCGATTGACGCGCCGGTGCTGCATACGCCAAGTGTGGTCAATGTGGGCAATCCCCATGCCATATTTTGGGTTATGGATGACCCGGATAATTATGATCTAGAGTTGTTTGGCCCTATGCTTGAAAACCATCCGATTTTTCCAGATCGCGCCAATATTTCCTTGGCGCAGGTTTTGCCAAAAAATCAAGTCAAATTGCGGGTTTGGGAGCGTGGGGTTGGCTTAACCAAGGCGTGTGGGACGGCGGCTTGCGCTGTGGTTGCTGCGGGGGTGCGCAAAGGTCTTACAAAGCGTAAAATTGATGTGCACTTGCCCGGCGGCGTTTTAGCGATGGAATGGCGCGAACAAGACAAGCATATTATCATGTCCGGCCCATGGGGCATGGATGGAAGAGGGGAGATATCCCTTGAGCAATAAAAAGCCAGAAACAATGACATTCGGCTGTCGCCTTAATACCTATGAGTCTGAAGTCATGCGGGATTTGGCCAAAAAGGCTGATCTGGGCGATGTGTTGGTGGTTAATACCTGCGCCGTCACCGCGGAGGCCGTGCGTCAGGCGCGCCAGGCCATCCGACGGGCTAAACGCGAACAACCAAATCGCAAAATTATTGTCACAGGATGCGCGGCCCAAACCGAGGCGCGCTCTTTGGGCGATATGAATGAGGTTGATCTGGTCATTGGCAATGATGATAAATTGCGTAGCTCAACCTATCAAAAACTTAGTCTTGATGTTCCCTTGAACGACAAGGTGCAGGTCAATGACATTATGTCTGTGCGTGAAACGGCGGGGCACTTGATCGAGGGAATGGAGGGGCGCACGCGCGCTTTTGTTCAGGTGCAAAACGGGTGTGATCATCGCTGCACATTTTGTATTATTCCTTTTGGTCGTGGGCCATCGCGTTCGGTGCCAATGGGACTTGTGGTAGAGCAAATCAAAAAATTGGTGGGCAATGGCTATCTGGAAGTGGTGCTTACCGGGGTTGATATAACCTCCTATGGTCCCGATCTGCCCGGTGCGCCAAGTCTAGGTCAACTGGTTTTGCAAATATTGCGCCATGTGCCGGATTTGCCTCGATTGCGCATATCCTCTCTTGATTCAATTGAAGCGGATGAGGCCCTGTTTGAGGCCATTACCAATCTGCGCCTGATGCCCCATATGCATCTTTACTTGCAGTCAGGGGATGATATGATCCTTAAACGTATGAAACGACGCCATTTGCGTGCCGATACATTGGAATTTGTTGAAAAAACCCGCGCCCTTCGCCCGGATATGGTATTTGGCGCTGATATTATTGCCGGTTTTCCAACGGAAACCGAACAGATGTTTGAAAACTCCTTAAGCATCATCAGCGAAGCAAACCTAATTTACACCCATGTATTCCCCTATTCAAAACGCGAGGGAACCCCGGCGGCCCGGATCCCCAATCAGGTGGAAAAATCCGTGGCTAAACGACGGGCGGCATTGTTGCGCAAGGCGGGGGAGGCGCAGTTTAAGGCACATTGTGCTTCGCTTATTGGTTCTACCCAGCGGGTTTTATTAGAAAAGCCGGGCATTGGCCGTACGGAGCAGTATGTGATGGTTTCTCTTGAGGGAGGGCAACCCGGTGAAATTGTCACGACGCAAATATCGGGAACGAGTAGTTTTGGGTTAGCTGGAAAATTGGTGAGGACAGCCGCATGAGTGAAAAACAACAGGATAAAAAGCCCGGATTTTTTAAGCGGTTATTTGGAGGTGGAAAAAAAGAAACGCTCGAAGTTTCCGTGGCAGAAGTTTCCCCTACAATTGATATTGAACATTCCCATGTGGAAGCGGGGCCGCCCGAAACCAGTGCAGAATGGGTCGAACATGAAACCCATTCCAAGCCTGAGCCTGCACCTACAATTGCAACTCCCCCAGTGGCGAATGTTGAAGAGCATCCTCACGTATCGCCGGGCCCACCGGAGGCGACCTACTCGCCGGAAATTGCGGATGAGGAAGCCGGGCATGTGCCAGAGGAAATAGCGCCCCTTGATGATTTGACACCAGAACTTGTTTTGGAAAGTATTTCTGAGCCTGAGCCTGAGCCTGAGCCTGAGCCTGAGCCTGAGCCTGAGCCTGAGCCTGAGCCTGAGCCTGAGCCTGAGCCTGAGCCTGAGCCTGAGCCTGAGCCTGAGCCTGAGCCTGAGCCTGAGCCTGAGCCTGA
>JAJRRG010000206.1 GCA_024279675.1 Alphaproteobacteria bacterium | reverse complement strand
GTATGAGAACTTACAACAGTTGCCAAAACAACCGTGTCACCCAATGTCGCCAATACGGCGCCATGGGCCTGACGGGCAATTTTGCCTGTTTCAAGGGTAAGCGGCTGTCCGCCCCAGTTTATTTCTACTTTGTGGTGGTTAAACATTTTTTGTCTTTTTCCATTCGTTCAATTTGTACAATTTGTACAACGCGTACTGTGGCAAAAGCGGTAAACTCTTGTTGAATTTGGCGCCCTCATTGGCGCGATATTTCAGGGAAGAGTTTTGGGCCACATTTTGCCTCGACTGCGATGCATTCAAAACGCCCCATGCGCTGATGCAATATCTTTGCAGTCCTGATAATTGCTCCGTTCGTGGAGCCAAGATCGGCGCAAATGAATTTCCGCGCCAATCAAATTCAAAATCACTAAAACTAGCGACGTAGACCAGTTTTTTCGATCAAGGTCTTATAACGTTGCTCGTCCTTACGCTTGACATAGTCAAGCAAACGTCGGCGCAAAGAAACCATTTTCAACAGGCCACGGCGGGAGTGATTATCCTTTTTGTGGGTCTTGAAATGCTCAGTCAAAGTGACAATACGATCGGTTAAAATAGCAACCTGTACCTCAGGGGAACCGGTATCGCCGTCTTTAATCGCATATTCTTTAATCAATTCGCTTTTACGCTCAGGTGTAATCGACATCGTAAATATTCCTTCCAAATCAAAGGGGAAAAGATGCCCATGTCCGGGATGTCGTCCAGTACAGGGCCGTGAATATCCTTGAAACTCGCCAAGAATAGCGCCCATATAGGGCAAAACCGTAAGGAATGCAATTGTTTTTGCATGCATCGTGCTACTTCAATATAAAAAGCTAATGGGGCAGAATTACCAACGTTGGCTTGAACTGGACGATTTGTTTTCGCTCGCGGCCAATTCACCTAGGGTGGGCCTGCGCGGGCGCGGCGCACAAGCGCCGGGCCGCTCTTCGCGGCCTTCTCAAAGCCAGCTCTGAACAATCTAACTAGTGGGGTAATATCACCCGCGTTGGCTTGAACTGGCCTTGTTCCACATAGCCAATTGCAACAGCGGCTCCCTTATGGGAGGCCCACGCGTCATCCATCTGAATGGGCGCATTTGCGCCAACCAACAAAACCGGATTGCCATGGCGTAGGGTCGCGGTTTGGGCCGCATCCAATGGGATTTCAGGAAGGGGGGATAACCCGCTCGCAACCGACAACAACATCGCATCGCGCTGTTCCAAGGTTGCGCCTTCAAATGTTTCAAATTCAATGGCATCGTCATCAGTGAATTGACCCACTTGAGCCCGATGCAGCGCGCCCACATGGCCCCGCGTGCCCAAGGCCAATGCAAGATCGCGCGCTATAGAGCGAATATAAGTACCCTTGGCGCACTCCACCTCAAAGGTCGACGCTTCAGCCCCGTGCGCCAAAAGTTCAAATCGATCAATTTGCACTTGCCGGGGGGGCATATCCAGTTTTTCCCCGGCACGGGCCAGGTCGTAAGCCCGCTCACCATTGATTTTTATGGCGGAAAATGCGGGTGGAACTTGGGTGATTTCACCCCTGAATTGGGGAAGTGCAGCCTCAACTTGCTCCTTTGTGGGCCGCACATCTGAGGTGGCGATACTTTCGCCTTCCACATCATCGGTATTGGTGGCCACGCCCCAAACCAAAGTAAAGCGATAGATTTTGGTACCATCTTGCACGAAGGGAACTGTTTTTGTCGCCTCGCCAATGGCGATGGGTAAAATCCCGGTGGCGAGAGGATCAAGGGTTCCCGCATGGCCCGCTTTTTTGGCTGAGAGCAACCAACGCACCTTACCCACAGCCTGGGTCGAGCCAAAATCATAGGGCTTATTCAAAATGAGCCAGCCGGAAATGTCACGTTTGGGTGATTTTTTTTGCTTCGACATTAAGTGAACTATTCTACTTTGTTCAAATCTGTATCGTCTAAGTCTGCTTCATTTGAATCTGAATTTTGGCGTAAATCAGCCGCCACTTTGTCCGAACTCAAAATAGCGTTAATTCGGTCCACTTCTTCAAATGTATCATCCACAAAAAAACGTAAGGAGGGCGAAAATCTCAAGGATAATTGCGAGGAAATACTACCGCGAATATATTTCTGATGGCGATTAAGCGCCTCAACCACCCCCGCTGCATTTTCACCCCCAAGGGGCATAATATAGACATTTGCCAGTTTCAAATCATGGGTCATACGCACTTCGGGTACGGTTATCATTGCACCCTCCAAAGCTGGATCGCGCACCTCACCACGCATCAAAAAAGATGAAAGGGCATGGCGCACGAGTTCACCAACACGTAGCATGCGTTGGGAGGGCGTACTGGATTTTGATTGTCTGGTCATTCTCACTCACCGGCAAAAATCAATGGAAAAAGCTGGCTAAAAAGCCCCGAACACTAAATCCGGGGCCAATATCTTAATTTACGCCCGTTAAAGGGAGCGTTCGATTTCTTCGCGACGGAAGCATTCGATCACATCGCCAGCGCGCATATCTTCATATTTTTCAAACGCCATTCCACATTCCTGACCGGATTGAACATCCTTAACTTCGTCCTTGAAACGTTTTAGGGTCGATAGTTTACCCTCATGGATAACCACATCATCGCGGATGAGGCGCACAGCTGCACCACGTTCTACGGTCCCGTCAGTAATGCGACACCCGGCAACCTTGCCCACTTTTGAAATGTGGAACACTTCAAGAATTTCCGCATTGCCAAGAAATGTTTCGCGAATTTCAGGGGACAGCATCCCGGACATGGCCGCTTTAACATCATCCACAAGATTGTATATAATGTCATAATAACGGATTTCGATGCCATCGCTGCGGGCTAAGTCTACAGCCTGACGATTGGCGCGCACGTTAAACCCAATAATCACAGCGCCGGACGCTTTAGCTAAAATGATATCACTCTCTGTGATACCACCCGCACCTGCCAACAGAACCTGAGCGGACACTTCATCCGTACCCAATTTCTCAACCGCAGAAACAATTGCTTCAACCGATCCTTGTACGTCCGCTTTAATCAGCAAAGGCACACGGGAAATCTCAGAGGTTTTGAGCTGGTTCATCATTTGCTCAAGGGACGTAATACCCCCTGCGCCGGTTTTTTCACGCACTGCACGCTGACGATATTCCGTCACTTCGCGTGCCTTGGCTTCAGTGTCGACAACGGCGAAACGATCGCCGGCATCGGGAACACCGGTAAAACCGAGTACTTCAACAGGGGTTGAGGGGCCCGCGGTTTTAACCTGTGCGCCCTTATCATTGATCAGCGCACGAACCCGGGCAGATTCAAAGCCGGCGACAACGATATCGCCCACATTCAGGGTGCCACGTTGTACAAGCATTGTTGCAACGGCGCCACGTCCACGATCAAGCTTGGCTTCAATAACCAACCCTTGGGCATTACCCGTTGGGCGGGCTTTAAGTTCCAGCAATTCGGACTGCAACATAATTGCATCGAGCAATTTATCCAGATTGGTTTTCTCGGTGGCTGACACTTCAACCTCAAGAATATCACCGCCCATGGTTTCCACAAATACCTCATGCTGAAGCAATTCGGTTCTCACGCGGTTTGGATCTGCGGCGGGGCGATCAATCTTGTTAATTGCCACAATAATTGGCACGCCCGCTGCTTTTGCATGTTTGATGGATTCAATGGTCTGGGGCATCACGCCATCATCGGCGGCGACCACAAGAATTGCAATATCGGTGGCTTGGGCTCCACGGGCGCGCATCGAGGTAAAGGCCTCGTGGCCCGGTGTGTCTAGGAACGTAATGATATTGCCGTTTTTCTCGACCTGATAGGCACCAATATGCTGGGTAATTCCCCCCGCTTCACCGGACACCACATTGGCATCGCGCAAGGCATCTAGAAGTGAGGTTTTACCATGATCAACATGGCCCATAATTGTCACAACCGGAGCCCGCGAAACGCGCGTGGCGCTATCATCATCTTCAATATCGTCGAACAAACCTTCTTCCACATCGGATTCAGCTACCCTTTTTACAGTGTGGCCAAGTTCCGTCGCGATCAGCTCTGCGGTGTCGGTATCGATGATATCATTTAGTGTTGCCATCTGGCCCTGCTGCATCAGCAGTTTAATCACATCAACGGAACGTTCCGCCATGCGGTTTGCCAATTCCTGAACTGTAATAGCCTCAGGAAGAATAACTTCACGGGAAATTTTTGGTTGGGCCTCACGCGGCTTGCCCCGTTGTTTATCGCGGCGACGTCGGGTCGCGGCCAAGGAGGGGCCACGGCGTTCATTCGGATTAAGGGCCGAGGTAACGGTTAGACGCGAACGGTTGCGGTTTGCATCCCCTGTCGAGCGACGTGAGGGTTGAGGGCGCGCATTTTTACGGGCCCGCTCAAGCTCTTCAGCACCAACAAGTTTATTTTTCTGGGGGGCTCCAGCACTGCGACGCGCCCGACCGTCTTCTTCCCCGGCGGGCAGAACGGGCGGCGGCGGCATATCCGGTTCGCTGGTTTTTTCAGTCGTATTTCGAGCGCCCGGCTTTTTAGCAGATGGCTTTTTGGCCTCTTCTGCAAGAGAGAGTTTTTCTTGTTCAGCTTGTTCTTTTGCGTCTTGGACAGCTTTAACCTGAGCTTCTTGCTCTACTTTCACGGCTGCGCGGCGCTGATCTTCTTCTTGACGACGCGCTGTATCCTTTTGCAATTGCGCATTTTCTTCAGCTTGACGTGCTGCGGCATTTTGCAATGCCCTTGCGCGCGCACTTGCCTCAAGTGAGGTTAGGCCCTGACGAGAAGGTGCGTTGCCGCGCGTTTGTGGCGGACGCGGTTTATGCCCGCCAGCCTGCCGCGCAGGAGCCCGCGGTGCAGTTGGTGCAGATTTGGGAACGCTGGGATGGGCCGTCGGGCCCGTGCCGGGCATAACACGTCGCGTACGCCGCTCAACCACAACCGAACGTGTGGAACGGGCGACGACGGGCCGACCAGCAGCACCGGTTCTGCCTTTTAGTGACAGGGTTTTCTTTGGCGAATCACCATCGTTATTGTTGTTGTCTTTATCGCTCATTTATCGTTCGTCTCGTTCCGTTCAGCTTGCTCAATGC
>JAJRRG010000205.1 GCA_024279675.1 Alphaproteobacteria bacterium | reverse complement strand
GAGAAAGCTCGTGCCGTGCTTCCCTTGCGCGATGCCCAACCATTTGGAAACGCTTTGTCCAATATCAGCAAAAGTTGGGCGTATGCCAACAGAGCGGGGCTTAAGACTTGGGGAAAACATCAAAATAGGTATCTGTTCACGTGTATGGTCGGTTCCCGGCGCTGTTGGATCGTTGCCATGATCCGCGGTTAATAGCAACAAATCATCCGGTTTCATCCTCGAAATCAATTCAGGAATTCGCGCGTCAAATTCTTCCAACGCATTGGCATAGCCCGGAACATCCCGACGGTGGCCAAATTCGCTGTCAAAATCGACAAAATTGGTCATAATCATTGCCCCATCCTCGGACATTTCCATGGCCTCCAGGGTACGGTCAAACAGGTTCATATTGCCATGGGCTTTAATTTTGTGGGTCACCCCGCGCCCCGCATAAATATCAGAAATTTTGCCAATCGCATACATTTGACGCCCTGCATCCTGCACCCGATCAAGCAATATTTCTCCGGGGGGATCGATGGCAAAATCACGTCGATTTCCCGTGCGCACAAATCCACTTTTGGCATCACCAACAAAGGGGCGGGCGATCACACGGCCAATCTTGAGCGGTTCGGTATATTTGAAAACGGTCTGACACAGTTCATAAAGCCTTTCCAGACCAAAATGCTCCTCATGGGCGGCTATTTGGAAAACACTATCCACTGAAGTGTAGCAAATTGGCTTGCCGCTTGTGACATGCTCCTCGCCCAATTCTTCAATAATGGCAGTGCCAGAGGCATGCTTATTTCCCAAAATTCCGGGAAGCCCTGCTTCCTTTACGAAAGCTTCCACTAAATCATTCGGGAACGTAGGTTCAGTATTGGGGAAATATCCCCAATCAAAAGGCACGGGTAGGCCAGCAATTTCCCAATGACCCGATGGTGTGTCTTTACCGATTGAGACCTCACGCCCCACGCCCCAAGCTCCCCCTTCGGGCTTGTTATTCAAACCCGGCGGAATTGTACCAGAAGAAAGCTCAACCGCGGCCCCCAGACCAAGTTGGTTCATATGGGGGACTTTGAGGGGGCCATCTCTGAGGCCTTCAACATCACACTTACCGGCCGCGCATTGCTCAGCAATATGCAAAACCGTGTTTGATCCTTCATCGCCAAAATCAGCGGCATCGGGTGCACCGCCAATGCCAACACTATCCAAAACACACAAAATCACTCTAGGCATATGTAATTCCCTTATTTTTAGCTCTCATCGGGCAATATTGTCTGGGCAATGAGCGGGTTTTGCTCCGCTTCACCATCCAGATGGTAGGCGGCGCTCAAACGTTGAATGGCTTCTGCCGCGCTCGTTTCATCGCGGGCATGAATGCGCGCAATGGGAACATTTTTAGCGACCTTATCACCAATTCGCGCTAATCGATCAAAACCCACCGCATGGTCAATTTTATCCGTGGGCATTCGCCGCCCGCCGCCCAACGCAACAACAGCCATGCCCACATCTTTGGTCAAAATTGAAGTAATTGTGCCTGTCTCTTTGGCAAAAACATCGCGTATAATGGGCGCAACCTCAAGGTCACGATCCATATTTTCGACAAAATCAGCGGGCCCGCCAAGGGCTGTTACCATACGCGAAAACCGGTCCAAAGCTTCGCCTGAACTCAGGGCGTCCCCGGCCATTTTTAGGCCCGCCTCAATATTGCCTACGCGTTTAGCCATGAGCAAAGTCTGTGCGGCCAGAGCCAAGGTCACATCAAGTAAACGCTTGTCTTGCGCCTTGCCGGTTAAAAAATCCACCGCATTGCGCACCTCAAGCCCATTGCCGGCGGCGCTAGCTAGGGGCTCGTTCATGTCGGTGATAATCGCGGCAGTTTTTACCCCCGCATCATTGGCCACTTTAACCAAAGAGTTTGCCAAACCTTGGGCATCTTCTTTAGTTTTCATGAAAGCACCGGAACCAATCTTTACGTCCAAAACAAGAATATCCAAGCCAGCGGCCAATTTTTTGGAGAGAATGGAGGCCGTAATAAGAGATATGTTTTCCACTGTTCCCGTCACATCCCTAAGCGCGTAAAGAGCACGATCAGCGGGGGCCAGATCATCAGTTTGCCCAATGATTGCACAACCGATTTCTTTGACGGTTTTGCGGAATAGGGCATTATCCGGGGTTGCTGTATAGCCGGGAATAGAATCAAATTTATCCAGCGTACCCCCGGTATGACCAAGGCCGCGCCCTGAGATCATGGGAACATAGGTGTCACAGGCCGCCAAAATTGGTGCCAGCATCAACGAAACGTTATCCCCCACGCCCCCGGTTGAATGCTTGTCCACAACGGGGCCATTCAGCTCAGACCAGTCCAGAACGGAACCGGAATCGCGCATGGCTTTTGTCAGCGCCACGCGTTCTTCAATATCCATATGTTGGAAATAAACCGCCATGGCAAAGGCCGCGGCTTGGGCATCGCTGACCGATTTATGGGTAAATCCATCAATGAAATTCTTGATTTCTTTATTGGTGAGTTTGCCGCCATCACGTTTTTTAGCGATCACTTCTTGGGGTAAAAAGACCATTTATGCGCCCTCGTCTTTGGTTTTAAGTGTAACAATATTATGCGCCATAGGGTATCCAAACATTTTTAACCTGTGTTGCCTGTTCAAGGAAATAGTCCCCCTCTAATTGTGCGCTGTTCGTCCAGTCAAAGGCCTTGCCCCGGCTGGTCCAGGTGCGTTTCAGATTGCCAATCGAGGTTTTTTCAACCATCGTTGCCCCCTCAAGAGAGCCAGCAAACCACAGGGCATCAACGCCATCATGTTCAGCCAAAGTTTTGGCTAAAGAAATGCTATCCCCTGTCACGATATTGATTACACCAGCGGGTACGTCCGAGGTTTCCATCACCTGATAAAGATCCGTCATGGCCAATGGATGCGCCTCAGAGGGCACAATTACCACCGGGTTTCCCATGGCAACAGCGGGCGCAAGCATTGAAACAGACGCTAAAAGCGGATTATTCTCCGGCGCAACAATGCCAATGACACCAATGGGTTCGACCATGGCCGCCGCAATGGCACGAATGGGTACATTGTGAACCGCACCGTCATATTTATCGGCCCAGCCGGCAAAGGCAAACAGGCGTTGAATAGACAGGTCGACCTCACTCTTGGCTTGCGCTGCACTCACGCCGTTCATCTGGCGTAAACGTTGAACAAATTCATCGCGACGATAATCGAGATTTTCCCCAAGGTAATAGAGGATTTGTGCGCGCAAATGGGCGGTTTTTCCAGCCCACCCCAAAGCCTTGCGCGCAGCCTCAACGGCGTTGCGAATATCCTTGCGATTGCCCTCAGACACTTCGCCGCACGTTTTGCCATCGGGGGTATAAACATCACGCGCATAACCAGAATCACCACGTGTCTGTTTTCCCCCAATGTACATTTTTACGGTTCGGTCCACGGAGTGGGTATCGCGCAGATCAACTGATTTGGGCGATTGGGCAGATGAGGCTGGTTTGAGATTTGCTTCCCATCCACGCTTTAAGTAGGCGGTCATGCCTTCGCGGCCACCCTCGCGACCAAAGCCGCTTTCCTTATAACCACCAAATCCAGCCGCCGCATCAAGCTGGTTGGTGCAGTTAATCCACACAATCCCTGACTTGATACGCGGGGCAATATCCAAAGCCAAATTAATGTTTTCGCTCCAGATAGTGGCCGCCAAACCGTACTTGGAATTATTGGCCAGTGCCACCGCCTCATCGGGGTTGCGAAAACTCATGGCCACCAGAACGGGGCCAAATATTTCCTCGGCGACCAGCGTATGGGCGGGGGAAACATCGGTGATCAATGTGGGTTTAAGATAACACCCTTGATTGGGCAATTGGCCCGGGGGTTCATATCGCGTGCACCCTTCTTTGTCACCGATGGCCAGCATATCTTGAATGGTTTGCAATTGCACCGGCGCGATCAACGCTCCCATATCGATGGACTTGTCCAGCGGGTCGCCCACCCGCAGACTATCCATACGGAGTTTTAGCTTTTCAATGAAGGTTTTCTCGATACTTTCCTGCACCAAAAGGCGCGAACCTGCGCAACATACCTGCCCTTGATTAAACCAGATCGCGTCGACCAAGCCTTCAATTGCGCTGTCAATATCGGCGTCTTCAAACACGATATAGGGGCTTTTCCCCCCCAATTCGAGGGACAGGCCTTTGCCGGTTCCGGCGGTACTGGCCCGGATGATTTTCCCCACTTCCGTGGAGCCTGTAAAAGCAATTTTATCCACATCTGGATGCTCAACGATGGCCGCACCCGTAGCGCCTTCACCTGTGACGATATTCACCACCCCTTTGGGCAAACCAGCGCGCACGCAAATTTCAGCAAAAAGCAGCGCCGTCAAAGACGTAAACTCCGCTGGCTTTAGCACCACCGTGTTGCCCGCCGCCAAAGCTGGGGCAATTTTCCAAGCCATCATTAGCAAGGGGAAATTCCACGGGATAATCTGTCCGCAAACCCCATAGGGTACATGCTCGGGAAACGTGCGATCCAAATGTTGGGCCCAACCCGCATGATGATAAAAGTGGCGAATAACAAGGGGAACATCCGCATCGCGGCTTTCGCGAATTGGCTTGCCATTGTCCATAGTTTCTAGCACCGCAAAAAGCCGGGCATGTTTTTGTATTTGTCGTGCGATGGCATAGAGGTATTTGGCACGCTCAAACCCTGACAACGCCCCCCATTTGGGCAGAGCGGCCCGCGCCGCCTTAACAGCCCCGTCAACATCGGACTTGGTACCGTTGGAAATTTCAGCCAAATCCTGCTCAGTCGCCGGGTTGATCGAAGCAAAAGTCTTGCCGGGCTTGGTGAACTCACCATTAATGAAGTGACCAAATTTGCGGCTGTGCCCATCAAGCCATGCGTTCGCCATTTCGGCGGCCTCAGGGGCCGTGCCATAATCCAGAGTTTCGAAAATTTCAGGAATATTCATTGGACTTCTCTTTTTATACAAATTCTTCAAAGCGTGAAAATAGCAAAATCAAACCATGGGCTGTCGATAGTCGGCGGCGTAACGACCCGTCACCTGATGTTCAAGCTGGCGCTCAATATCGGTTAACAGGGACGATGCGCCAAATCGGAACAGATGGGGTTGCAACCAATTGTTGCCCAACTCCTCTTTCATCAGCGCCATATATGTCAGGGAATCCTTGGCCGTGGATATGCCCCCGGCGGGTTTATAGCCAATCTCAATGCCGGTTTCATCATAGAACCAGCGGATCATGCGCACCATGGCCAGGGAGGTTTGTAAATTGGCATTGACCTTTTCTTTGCCTGTTGAGGTCTTGATAAAATCGGCCCCCGCGAGCATGCACACAAGGGATGCTTTGGCGACATTGGTTAGGGTCGCCAATTCCCCGGTGCCAAGAATGGTCTTGAGATGGGCGTCCCCACACGCGGCGCGCATGGCCTTGATTTGATCATATAAGCCCTGCCAATCCCCAGTGAGAACCTGCCCACGTTCAATAACAATATCAATTTCTTTTGCACCGGCCTTGACCGAAGCTTGTATCTCTTGCAGGCGAATTTCTAGGGGGGTTAAACCATGGGGGAAAGCCGTTGAAACTGCGGCGACTGGGATACCGGAACCATCGAGCGCCTCCACGGCTGTCGCAACAAAATTATGATAAACGCACACTGCACCAGGTTTTATGGCAAGTTTTTCTGCGCCTAAGGCACGCAGAATATCTGTGCGAACTGGGCGGCGAGCCTTGGCGCAAAGTCGACGTACTCGCCCTGCAGTATCGTCTGAATTAAGGGTGGTCAAATCAATCATGGTGATGGCTTTTAGGAGCCAGGCGGCCTGATAATTTTTCTTAACCGAACGCCGCGCACTAATGCTTGCGGCGCGCCGTTCCAAAGCTGAGCGATTCATGCGCACACGGTCGAGCCAATCCATATCCAAATCAAAGCCAGGATTGCGCTCATGATTTCTTTTATGATTGTGCTTATTGCCCACGTTAGTTTGGGCATCGCCTGAATTGTTTTTCACAGCCTGTAAACTCATAGGGCCTCCATTAAGCTTGGAATTAGTTTTTCAAATTTTTCAGCACAAATTTTTGCCACTCTTTTAGTTTGGGCGTGGCTGATTTCTTCGTGTTTCATTCCAGCGCCCATGTTGGTTATGCCCGAACAAGCCCAGACTTTAAGGCCCAACATGCGAGCAATTATCACTTCTGGCGCAGTGGACATGCCAACGGAGTGAGCCCCCATGCCAATAGCCATCCGAATTTCAGCCACTGTTTCAAATGAGGGGCCAGAATACCATAAATATACGCCCTCGTTTAGGGAAAATCCAAGGTTTGAGGCTATTTGGCGCGCCTTGATGCGCAACTCAGGGTCGTAGGCATCAACCAAATTGACAAATCTTTTATCCCCCGCTTCACCAATCAAAGGGTTCATACCCGCATAATTGATATGATCCGATAGCATCATCAATTCGCCGGGTTGCACACGCTCATCAAGGGAGCCCGCGGAGTTGGTCAATAAAAGCGTCTTGGCCCCAAGGGCATGGATTGTTTCCAGCGCGGCTCGTATGGCAGCGGCGTTTCCATGCTCGTAATAATGTTCGCGCCCAGTGAGTATAGCCACCGATTTTGCACCCATTTTACCAATCAACAAATCACTTCCGTGCCCTGAAACGCCATTGTTTTTCTGTCCAAACCCCGGAAACCCCTCAAGGTCGGTATAGGCAAATTGTGTCACATCCGTTAGAGCATCGGCCAAACTTGAAAGACCTGAGCCAAGCACCATGGCGGCGTCAATCTGCACGTCGCCAATTTTATCTCTGATGATATTCAATGCACTCATAGTTACTCACCTAGGCTACTCACTAATACTACTTGCCTAAAAACTCAGGCCCAAAGGAATGGGGTAATAACTGCTCAAGGGACGTGAACAGCGGTTCGCCTCCATCCGCGCCTAGACAGGTAATATTTACGTCCAGATCGGCAAACTCGCGGATACGCTGCCGACACCCGCCACACGGGGTCACTGGCTCCGTCCCCGGCCCGGTTGTCAGGATATGTTTTATCCGACGCCCACCCCCGGCAAGCATGGCCGAAATAGCCGAGGCTTCGGCACAATTGCCTTGCGGGTAGGCCGCATTTTCCACATTGCACCCGGCATAAATCTTGCCATCGTCGGCTAAAATGGCCGCGCCAACAAAAAATCCCGAATAGGGCGCATGGGCATTTTCACGCACGCGCTCTGCTGCCTCGAACAATTTCTGGTCGATGCCATCCATATACTTTCTCCAGAATTTAGCGCGTTAGCGTTCTTTGATGTAAGGGATACCGCCCGCCTTGGGGCCAACCGCCTTACCAATAAATCCTGCCAACAGAATAACCGTCAGAATATAGGGCATGGCCTGAATAAGCTGAACGGGCACTTCGCCAATAATGGGCAACTCAACCCCTTGCAGGAAGTTTCCAAGGGCAGATAGAAAACCAAATAACAAACAGGCAAACAGAGCAGGAATTGGCATCCATTTGGCAAAAATCAATGCGGCCAATGCAATAAATCCGCGGCCGGCAGTCATGTCTTTGATGAAGCCTGAGGACTGAGCCGTTGAGAGATAGGCTCCGGCAAGGCCACACAAAATACCGGTGATTATTATGGCCTTGAAACGCATGGCATTCACGTTGATACCCGCCGTATCCACGGCCTTGGGGTTCTCCCCCGAAGCGCGAAGACGAAGACCAAACCGTGTTTTAAACAGGATGAAATAGGTCAATGGCACGGTGGCAAAGGCAATATAGACAAGGATATTATGCCCCGAAATCAAATGGGTATAGATGGAGCCAAGAAAGGGAACATCCGCCAATTGATCCACAAAGGGCAAATCAATATCATTAAAGCGCGCGTCCCCGTTTAATTGCGGCGTGCGGCCACCCTGTTTGAACCAAGTTTGCCCTAATAGAACAGTCAAACCGGCGGCAAGAAAGTTAATCGCCACTCCAGAAATAATCTGATTCCCACGGAAGGTAATTGAGGCCACGCCGTGGATTAACGCCATCGCTACAGACACCCCAATGCCAGCAAACATGCCAAGCCAAGCTGAGCCGGTAAGGGCGGCAACGGTTGCCGCGCCAAAAGCACCGGCGAGCATTTTACCTTCAAGTCCAATATCAAAAATCCCAGAACGCTCCGAATAAAGGCCGGCGAGGCAGGCAAGTAGCAAGGGAACAGTCAACCGAATGGTTGAGGCCAGCAACAAAACTAATGTTTCAAAAAATTCCATTTTTTGCGCCCCTTAACCTTGCGACGATGCGGAAGCATCGTCCTTGTCGGCATCATCAGAACTCGAACTCATTTCAATCATTCCAAATATCATTTCTAAAGGCCCACGGAACAGGCCTTCCATGGCACCGGTAAACAGAATAACCAGCGCCTGAATAACCAGGATCATTTCGCGGGTCACGGCGGGCATCATAAAGGCCAGTTCCTGCCCCCCCTGATAAAGCGCGCCAAACAAAAGCGCTGCTAAAGCGATACCAATAGGATGATTACGTCCCATCAGCCCCACGGCAATTCCAACAAATCCATAGCCAAAAACAAAATCTAGGACGAGGCGATTTTGCACCCCAAGAACCTCGTTCAAGGCAATCATGCCGGCAACACCGCCAGAAATTGTCATGGCAATCATTACAATTTTTGAATTGGAAATCCCCGCATAATGGGCCGCACTAGGATTTGCGCCCATGGTACGGATTTTATAGCCAAGCTCTGTGCGCCACAACAATATGTAGGTCAGTATAAGTGCAAGAATTGCCACAAAAAACATAACATTTAAGGGAGAATATCCAAAATAGTCCCACCATTCCCGCAACTGCGGCATCTTACCCGCATTAACAACGGAGGCACTTTCAGGGGCCATATTTTCCGGCGGTTTAAGGAAATTATTGATCACATAAACCATGAAGGCTGAAGCGATAAAGTTGAACATAATGGTTGTAATCACCACGTGGGAACCACGTTTTGCCGCCAGATAGCCCGGGACAAATCCCCAAAACCCACCAAGAGCCGCCGCCGCGATCATGGCAATTGGCATCACAATAAGCCAGTGGGTTTGGTCAAGGGCCAGCGCCACAAGAATTGCCCCCAGACCCGCCACATAGGCCTGCCCCTCAGCACCGATATTGAACTGTCCGGCATGGGAGGCGATGGAAAATGCCAACCCGGCAAAGACGAAATTGGTGGCAAAATGAAGCGTATAGCCCAAGCCTTCCCCATATCCAAAAGCGCCAAAAATCAATATTTTAACAGCTTCGACAGGACTTTCACCAATCATTAGAACCACAAGACCGGAGATGGCAAACGCCAAGCTTAGGTTCAAAAATGGAACAAGTATTAAATCCGCCCAACGGGGTAATGGTTTACGCACAATCATTTGGATTCACCTTGCATGTTGCGCTCTGCGCTTTTTTCATCACTCGCCTTTAGGGCAACATTCTCTTGGTTGCTTACGCTTGCACCGTTGCTCACGCTTACATCATCATTGCTTACGCCTGCCATAAGCAAACCCAACTCACTCTCAGTAGCCGTGGCTGGATCAGCCTCGCCCACGATATGGCCATCAAACATCACCAAAATTCTATCGGCCAGTGAACGGATTTCATCCAGTTCCACCGAAACCAGCAACACAGCCTTGCCCGCATCGCGCATAGCAACGATCTGATTGTGAATAAATTCAATAGCCCCAATATCGACCCCGCGAGTTGGCTGACCAACGATCAGCACATCTGGGTCACGGCTCATTTCGCGGGCCAAAACAATCTTTTGTTGATTGCCGCCGGAAAAATTGGCCACCTTTAGGCGGTTATTTGCGGGACGTATGTCAAACTTTTTGATGTGTTCATTGGCTTCAGCACGGGCCGCTGGGATCGACAAAAAGACCCCTTCGCCATAGGCGTCGTCGTCCTGATAACCAAGGATTGCATTTTCCCATTGCTCAAATGTGACAACAAGGCCCTGCTCCTGACGATCTTCGGGCACGTGGGCCACGCCCATGTCGCGCATTTTTGCGGCACCATCATCGCCATCAATAATTATTTCTTGGCCCTTGACGAGCAGTTTGCCGGAGGCGGCTTTGCGCATACCGGAGATGGCTTCAAGCATATCGGATTGTCCATTGCCGGACACCCCGGCAATGCCAACAATTTCCCCGGCCCGCACTTCAAAATTGATACCCTTGACCCGGGTTATCCCCATATCGTCTTTGACAACAAAATCTTCAACCGCAAGCTTAACGTCGCCGGGCACGCTTTCGCCCTTATCAACGCGAAGTAACACACGACGACCAACCATAAGTTCGGCCAACTCTGCGGGATCAGTGTCCTTTGTTTGAAGGGTTTTAACCATAGCGCCCTGCCGCATCACCGAAACCTCGTCGGTGATGGCCATGATTTCGCGCAATTTATGGGTTATCAAAAGAATGGTTTTGCCCTGCGCCCGCAAGGTTTCAAGCACCCGGAACAGATGATCAGCCTCTGAGGGTGTCAGCACCCCAGTTGGTTCGTCCAAAATTAGAATATCTGCACCACGGTACAGGGCCTTGAGAATTTCTACCCGTTGCTGTGCGCCCACGGACAGGTCTTCGATCAAAGCGTCCGGGTCAACATTGAGTTCATACTCATCTGCCAGCTGCGCCAAAACTTTGCGCGCTTTATCAAGACTGGGCTGCAATAAAGAACTGTCCTCAGCGCCAAGAATTATATTTTCCAGAACCGTAAAATTATCAACCAACATAAAATGCTGATGCACCATACCAATGCCAAGCTCCAACGCGTGGCTTGAATCATTAATGGTGACTTGCTTGCCGCCCACCCGGATCTCCCCGGAATCAGCGGTATAAAATCCATAAAGAATGGACATAAGCGTGGTCTTACCCGCGCCATTTTCCCCCACAATTCCGTGCACTGAGCCACGCGCAACCTTAAGGTCTATATCCTTATTGGCGTGAACGGGGCCGAAATGTTTGTTGATACCAGAAAGTTCAATGGCAAGTGCGGGGGCAATTTGTGAAGCAGCGGCCGAATCCGGCCGCTGCTCATTTGCCTGACTTTTGTCAGTCATATGCTTGGTTTCCTAGCTCAATTACATTGCCGCTGGGCAAGCATTGTCATCGAAGTAGTTGTGAACAACGATTTCACCGGAAATGATTTTAGCGGTTAGATCAGCGATCGTCGCTTTCATTTCGTCGGTAATCAGATCAGCATTGTTTTCATCCAAAGCCCAACCAACGCCACCATTTTCCAGACCCATAATATTGAAGCCGGAAGTCCAGGTGCCAGTTGTGCCATCGGTAAAGGCTGTTGCAACAGCAACATCAACTTGCTTGAGCATGGAGGTTAGAACAGAACCAGGTTGGATGTAGTTTTGGTTCGCATCCACACCAATTGAGAACTTGCCTTCGTCGGCTGCAGCTTGCAACACACCAAGCCCTGAACCACCAGCGGCCGCATAAATCACGTCAGCGCCACGGGCAAAGGCAGCTTTTGCCAATTCACCAGCGGTAATGGGATCATTCCAAGCGGCAGGTGTTGTGCCTGTCTAGTTTTCAAACACTTCCATATCAGGGTTGATATGCTTTGCACCCTGGGCATAGCCACAGTAAAATTTGTGGATCAATGGAATGTCCATGCCACCAATAAAGCCAACTTTACCAGTTTCAGATTTCATCGCCGCAATCGCGCCAACAAGGAAAGAACCTGTGTGCTCATCAAAAACCACTGAACGCACGTTTGGCGCGTCTACAACCATATCGATGATGGCAAAGTTTGTGTCTGGGAATTCAGCGGCAACTTTTTCAAGTGCAGCGGCCCATGAGAAACCAGCAACAACAATTGGATTTGAACCGCGGCGGGCAAACTGACGAAGTGCCTGCTCACGCTGTGCATCGGCTTGAAGTTCGATGTCATTGAAGCTCATGCCAGTTTCAGCGGCCCAAGCGGTTGCGCCATTAAAAGCACTTTCGTTAAAGCTTTTGTCGAATTTTCCGCCTAGATCATAAATGATCGCGGGATCAGCTAAAGCAGAACCGGCCATCAATGCGCCAAGAGCAATGCCACTCACAAGAATGCCAGCACGTGCGGCAAGTTGTTTGGTAAGAGTTTTTGTATTCATTTGTTTAAGACTCCCTGTCTTCGTTTCGGGTGGCGACTGATGTCACCGGGGAAATATCCCGATAAAACGATAGGGCCTAATTCAAGCGCGCATAAGGCATTGAATCAAGTAAAAAATAAAATTTTTGACCAAATGATCAATTTTATAGGTTGCCGAGGGTCAATATACGCCCCTTTGTTGCCTTTGCATCATGCAAGTCATGGGTTACTAACAGGGTTGGAATATTACGTAGTTTAACTTCGGCAAAAACCAGCTTTCGCATCGAATCACGCAATTGTTCATCGAGCTTGGAAAAAGGTTCATCCAACAAAAGTGCATTGGGGCGTGAGGCCAGAACTCGGGCCAGCGCAACCCGCGCCTTTTGTCCCCCAGAGAGCTTGTCCGG
>JAJRRG010000204.1 GCA_024279675.1 Alphaproteobacteria bacterium | reverse complement strand
GACGCCCTATAAACTCCCAGCATTTTGACGATATTATTGTTGAAATTGCCCGGGTAGCTCAGGGGTAGAGCAGTGGACTGAAAATCCTCGTGTCGGTGGTTCAAATCCGCCCCCGGGCACCACACACTCAGTGTGATTTTTTATCTCGTCATAATCCGCCCATCTGTGTGACAGGTGCAACGCGCGTCATGGCTTGCTATATTGTAATCATGACTTGCCACAATCAATTAACTTCTTCTAACATGACAAAATTGGCATGGGACGCTTTGCCGATATATTTGCGCGTTGCTTAAACACATGCAGATGTGTTGAATTGTGCTTGAAATATTGACGACACGAAATTGTTTGAACCTAGAACGAGACCGTAAAAATTATGGCCCCATCCGCCCAACCTACGCTTGATACTTCCCCACAAGTTTCCGATGAAATTCGCCAGACCACCTGTTATATGTGCGCGTGTCGTTGCGGCATCAACGTGCATATGAAAGATGGCAAGGTAAAATATATCGAGGGCAATAAGGATCACCCGGTGAACAAGGGAGTTTTGTGTGCCAAGGGTTCTGCTGGGATTATGCAGCATTATTCTCCTGCGCGTTTGCAAGCGCCCATGAAACGGGTTGGCGAGCGCGGTGCCGGTGAATTTGAAACTATTTCATGGGAGGAAGCGTTTGAAATCGCGACGGGCCTGTTGGCCCCTATCCGTGAAAATGCCCCTGAAAAATTGGCTTTCTTTACCGGTCGCGACCAAAGCCAGTCTATGACGGGCTGGTGGGCACAGGCTTATGGTACGCCAAATTACGCCGCCCACGGGGGTTTTTGCTCGGTTAATATGGCCACCGCTGGCATCTATACCATGGGCGGCGCTTTTTGGGAATTTGGCGCGCCAGACTGGGAGCGGGCAAAACTGTTCATGATATTTGGCGTGGCCGAAGATCATGATTCAAACCCGATTAAAATGGGCATGGGGCGTCTTAAGGAGCGGGGCGCAAAAATTATCGGCGTCAATCCAATCCGTACCGGCTATAATGCCATTGCCGATGAGTGGGTTGGCATCACTCCGGGCACCGATGGTCTGTTTATTTTGGCGCTCATCCATGAATTGCTTAAAGCTGGCAAGATCGACTTGGAATATCTGCAACGATATACCAATGCGCCCTATTTGGTGAACTCTGATCCCAAATCCCCTGAATTTGGTCTGTTCCTACGTGACAAAAACGACAAACCGCTGGTACTCAACCGCAAAACGGGCAAGCCGGTAGCGTTTGACAAGCCAAATGTCAAAGCTGATATGGCCGGAACTTACAAACTCAAGGGCATCTCTCATCGCCCCGTATTTCAGATTTTGGCGGAAAAATATCTGACCGACGCCCACGCCCCCGAAGCTGTGGCGGAGCAAACTGGCATTAGCGCTGAGCGTATCAAACGCATTGCCGTAGAACTGGCCCATGTGGCCTTTGAAGAAGAAATCACCATTGATCAGCCATGGACTGACTGGAAGGGCGAAAAGCACGATAAGATGATTGGCCGCCCGGTGGCCTTCCACGCCATGCGCGGGATTTCCGCCCATTCGAACGGTTTCCAGACGTGTCGGGCTTTGCATCTGTTGCAAATCCTGCTTGGCTCGGTGGAAGTACCCGGTGGTTTTAGGTTCAAGCCTACCTATCCCAAGCCCGTTGAAGCCCACCCAAAACCCCATTGTAAAGTGACCCCCGGCGCGCCGCTGAATGGCCCGCATCTTGGCTATGTGCGCGGGCCCGAGGATCTGTGTCTGGCGGACGATGGCAGTGCGGTACGTATCGACAAGGCCTTTACCTGGGAAAACCCCATGTCAGCCCACGGGTTGATGCACATGGTGATCTCAAACGCCCATGCGGGCGACCCCTATAAAATTGATACCTTGTTTATGTACATGGCCAACATGAGCTGGAATTCGTCGATGAATTCGACAAAGGTCATGGATATGCTGACGGACAAGGATGCTAACGGCAATTACGTTATTCCCAATATCATCTATTCTGATGCCTATTCATCCGAGATGGTGGCCTTTGCCGATTTAATTCTGCCCGATACCACCTATTTGGAACGTCACGATTGTATTTCTCTGCTCGACCGTCCCATATGCGAAGCCGACGCCTTGGCTGATTCCATTCGCTGGCCCGTGGTTGAACCAGACCGTGATGTCAGATGCTTCCAGTCTGTGTTGATTGAACTGGGTGCGCGGCTTGGCTTGCCCGGTATGGTCAATGAAGACGGTTCGGCAAAATTTGAAGATTATGCGGATTATATCCAAAACCATGAACGCCGTCCCGGCGTTGGCCCGTTGGCGGGTTTCCGAGGCAAGGACGGCAAGGGCAAGGGGCGGGGTGAACCCAACCCCAACCAAATTCAGGCCTACATCGACAATGGCGGGTTCTGGATTGACCATATTCCAAAGGAAGCCGCATTTTTCAAGCCTTGGAATAAAGCCTATCAGGATTGGGCGGTGGAACGTGGTATCTATGACGCCCCCCAGCCCTATCTGTTCCAGCTTTATGTGGAGCCTTTACGCAAATTTCAGCTTGCAGCCGAAGGTCATGGGGATATTCAGCCCCCCGATCGTTTGCGCGAGCAGATAAAAGCCACCATGGATCCGTTGCCCATTTGGTATAAACCATTTGAAGAAAATATTGTTGATTTGGAAGAATTTCCCCTGCATGCGCTGACCCAACGTCCCGCCGCCATGTATCATTCCTGGGGCTCTCAAAACGCTTGGCTGCGTCAAATCCATGGCACCAATCCGCTTTACGTGTCCGGGGACATTTTTGCAGAGCATGGTTTTAGTGATGGGGACTGGGCTTGGCTCACTTCGCGCCATGGAAAAATCAAAGTACCAGTGGTGAAAATGGATGCGCTCAACGCCAAAACCGTTTGGACGTGGAATGCCATTGGTAAACGTTCCGGGGCTTGGGCCTTGGACGAAAAAGCGCCCGAAGCACAAAAAGGTTTTCTGCTTAATCATTTGATTTCCGAGCTGTTGCCCCCCAAGGAGGATGGCATGCGCTGGAGCAACTCTGACCCCATTACTGGGCAGGCCGCATGGTTTGATCTGCGCGTGAAAATTGAACGCGCCGATGCGGGCGATCAAACCGCACAACCCCATACTAAACCGCAAAAATCACCAGTGGGCCGCGGCCCCAAAAACATATCCTATGGGGAGGAGTTTTAGCCATGACAGCTCTACCAAACAGCACCGATAAGAAACTTGGATTGGTCATCGATCTGGATACCTGCGTGGGCTGCCACGCCTGTGTGATTTCCTGCAAGGAATGGAACACTTCCAATTATGGGGCGCCCCTTTCGGACATGGATGCCTATGGAGCTGAGCCGGACGGAACATTCCTCAACCGCGTGCACACATTTGAAGCAAAGGCCCCTGAAAAGCCCGCCCAAATTGTCCATTTCCCAAAATCTTGCTTGCATTGCGAAGACGCTCCCTGCGTCACCGTTTGTCCCACGGGCGCATCCTATAAGCGCACTGAGGATGGCATTGTGTTGGTCAACGAGGCCGATTGCATGGGCTGTGGACTTTGCGCTTGGGCCTGCCCCTATGGCGCGCGCGAGATGGACAAGGCCGAAGGGGTGATGAAAAAATGCACCCTGTGCGTGGATCGTATTTACAATGAAAATATCCCTGAAGAGGATCGCGTCCCCTCCTGTGTGAAGACCTGTCCCGCTGGAGCACGTCATTTTGGCGATTTCGCCGATCCTGAAAGCAACGTGTCGATCTTGAGCGCGGCACGCGGCGGCATTGCCCTAATGGAAGATCAAGGCACCAAGCCGGTCAACCGTTACTTGCCACCGCGTCCCAAGGCCGATGTGACCGGAACCAGTCAGATTGATATACCCAACCCATTCCTTGAGCCAACACCTCAAAAAGCCGGTGGGTTTTTAGGCTGGCTCGATAACGCACTGGAGAAAATCTAATGCATCCCGCCCCTTCAGTTATCATATTCACGTCCCTTTCCGGACTTGGCTTTGGTCTTTTAGCCTGGCTTGGATTTGGCTATCCAAACGTGACCGGCATGACGGCTTTCATCTTTTTCTTTATTGCCTACGCGCTGGCGGTTGGTGGTCTGATTTCCTCAACCTTTCATCTGGGCACCCCAAAAAATGCCATCAAGGCCTTTTCCCAGTGGCGCACCTCATGGCTGAGCCGCGAAGGGGTGATGTCAATTGTCTCGCTTCTGGTGATTGCTGTTTATGCGATCGGCGTCATATTTTTTAATCAACGTTGGCAGATTTTTGGCTGGCTTGGTAGCGTGTTCTCACTGATTACCATTTACACGACCTCGATGATTTATGGGCAAATGAAAACCGTGCCACGTTGGTATATGGGCCTAACCCCTGTTTTATTTTTACTGTATTCCCTTGCCGGGGGTGCGCTGTTGGCGGCGCAAGTATTGCCCGCCGCTTTGCTTCTGGTTGCGTTGACAATCGTGCAATATTTCAGCTGGCACATTGGGGACGGCGCTTTCAAACAGGCGGGCCATACCATTGAGACTGCCACAGGTCTTGGAAATTTGGGCAAAGTTCGCCTTCTTGAATCCCCCCACTCATCCCCCAATTATCTGATGAAGGAAATGGTGCATGTTGTGGGCCGTAAACATGCTCAAAAATTACGCATGATTGCCATCGTGCTTTTGGGCATGGTGCCAGCGCTTATTCTTTTACTCGCGCCGGCCAACCACATGCTCGTTGGCGTTGCTGTGTTGTCCCATTTAATTGGCCTGTTCGCTGCCCGTTGGTTGTTCTTTGCCGAGGCCGAACATGTGGTCGGCCTGTATTATGACAAACGCTGACCAATTGGAATTGGTTGGCAGGCCTTGACCCTAGGCTTTAGAAAACTTTCGCAAGGCTAATGCAGATTTAACCATGGGTATAAGCACTAGGCCAAGTGCTAGGCCGACCAGTCCATCCATAGTTGCTTTGGCAAACCATTCAACGATAGCTTTTACCTGATCGGGAACCGCCTGTGCGACCTGCGCCGCCCAGTTGGCAATATTATGTTCCAGCCATCCCCAGCCCAGAACTTCAAGCCCGTGGATGACGATTGAACCGCCAACCCAGAGCATTGCTGCGGTGCCGACAATGATCAGTCCCGCAAGAAAACCGGGCATGCCCTGAACAATGCCTCTGCCGATGGCACGGGTAAAGCCCAGTCGACCGCGTTCAGCCATGAAAAGGCCGACATCGTCCGCCTTAACAATCATCGCCACACTGCCATAAACCATGACCGTAATGCCAACAGCAACAAGGGCCAAGGTAGCGCCCTCTATCCACATTGACCCCTTTGGAATTGAGGCCAGGGAAATGGCCATAATTTCGGCTGAAAGGATAAAGTCGGTTTTAATGGCACCGGCGACTTTTTCTTCTTCAAGTTGTGCCGGTTGCCCCACAGGCTTCTTGTTTCCATCGTGATCCCCCGTGGGGGGTATAAACAGGTGAGCTACCTTTTCTGCCCCCTCAAAGCACAAATATCCCCCCCCGATCATTAACAGGGGGATGATTGCCCACGGCGCAAACGAGGAGAGTAACAGCCCGACGGGCAATAGGATCAGTAATTTATTCTTTATCGAGCCTTTGGCAATGCGCCACACAATAGGTAATTCACGCTCGGCCTTAAAGCCATGTACATATTTTGGTGTCACCGCCGCGTCATCAATGGCTGCACCCGCTGCTTTGGCGCCAGCCTTTGCAGCCTGAGAGACAATATCATCAACAGAAGCCGCCGCTACTTTAGCAATGGCTGCCACATCATCAAAAAGCGCTATTAAACCATTCATAGGTTTTCCTTTGTCCCAGATTGCACCAAAGACGTTCCCTTAAAAATCTATAAAGTACAAGGATTTGCATAAAACAACCGCTAATCTCTTGTGGACTTATCTATGATACGCCATGCTTTTTGTTAAGGATTTGTTTTGGGAGAACTTGTTGTGGCAAATGTATCAATCGATAATGGTCAGGAAAAAATTGCTTTTATTGGCCTTGGTAACATGGGAGCACCGATGGCGCTTAACCTGATTAACGCGGGCTATCAGGTGTGCGGTTATGATGTGATATCCGCCAATCTTGATGCCTTGAGAAATGCGGGTGGAAAAGCCGCGACGAGTATCAGCACTGCTGTAAAAAACGCAGATATAATTGTAACTATGCTCCCCGCGGGGAAGCATGTTCGGTCCGTACTGACCGGTCGCGAGGGCGTGTTCTCATCAGCTAAAACCGATGCATTGATAATTGACAGTTCAACCATCGATGTCACAACGGCCCGTGACATGGCAGATATGGCCAAGAATAACGGCCTAGGTATGATTGATGCGCCGGTCTCAGGGGGCATAATGGGGGCGGAAGCGGGTACGCTTACCTTTATGTGCGGCGGCGAGGATAAGGCTTTTAAGCGCGCCAAACCGTTATTGGAAGCCATGGGCGCCAATATCATTCATGCGGGGGGGGCAGGAAATGGGCAAGCCGCAAAAGTATGCAATAATATGCTACTTGGCATTTCAATGATTGGTGTATCTGAAGCCTTTAATCTGGCTGATGCTCTGGGGCTTGATCGGCAAAAACTATTTGATATTTCTTCCACCGCCTCGGGTCAGTGTTGGTCGCTCAATACCTATTGCCCGGTGCCCGGCCCCGTGCCAACCAGCCCCGCCAATAATGATTATCAGCCCGGATTTTCGGTTGCTATGATGCTTAAGGACTTAAAACTTGCGCAAAACGCGGCCCAATCCACACAGGCAAATACCCCGTTGGGCGAATTGGCAACTGATCTCTATGAGGCGTTCGACAAGGCAGGTAATGCTGGGGTGGATTTTTCTGGGATAATTAAATTTTTGCGGGAGCAAAAGGTTTGAATTAGGCGCCCTTTGCAAATACATCATCAAGACCAATGACCCGACTAATCTGTGCGCCCATATGCGTTGCCCGATACAAGGGCCTTGGGGGGCGCATTGTGGTGACAATCTTGCGCTCAAGCCAATTTTGTTCATGCAACTGGGTGAGGGATTGGGACAAGGCGCGGTCAGTAATTGATACCAAGGCCCTTTTTATGTCGGTGAAATATAAAGGCTCATGGCTGACCGCCAGAATGGGGATGGCCCAAGAGCGCCAGAGTAGCTTGGTTTGTTCGGGCTGGGGAATGGCGCTTTCGATCCTATTGGCAACAAGCGCAATCTCTCGTCCCCTCGGAGTCAGTCGATATTCTGGCCTGAGAGGGTGGCCGTGACCGGGGTTCCGTTCCAGCAATTCAAGATCAATCAGATGAGTGAGGCTTTGGCCAAATGCCGTCCGCCCAGCCCCTGAGGCTAAAATCAGCGACGATTGTCGTCCAGGCGTCCCTCGATGCAATAACGCCAGAATGCGCAACGACCAAGTACGAGATGTAAGCTTGACAAGAGTTTTAATGTCCATAAAGTATAGTATATATATTTTTCAGCAAAAAGGAAAGCGTTATGTCAATTGTTACCCTAGAAAACACCCTCACCATCGCTCTATCAGTGAAGGATCGCCATGCCAGCGCCAAATGGTATAATGAAATGCTTGGATTTGAACTTCTCTACCATGCCGATGAAGCGGGCTGGAGCGAGCTACAAACAAAAACTCAAAATGTGACCCTAGGTCTGGGGGAACACACCGAACCCGCACCGGGAAATTCTGTTCCAGTTTTTGGAATTGGTAACATCGCGACGGCTCGTAAGGCTTTGGAAGCGGCCGGGGTAAAATTTGATGGGGACACCATCACAGTTGAGGGCATGGTCAGCACCGCAACGTTTTACGATCCAGACAATAATGCATTGATGCTGGCTCAGGATTTAACGGGCGAAGGTTAGCGTCTATGGGGAAGGCCAGATAAGGCCTTCCCCGCAATTGTTTAAAGAAATTTCCGTTTTGCTTTGAAATTAGGCTGCTTATTTGCGGCCAAAATCTGATGTTGAAATCTCACCGTCACCATTGCGATCCATTGTGGCAAACCATGCAGCGGTGCTGGTAGTGAATTCTTCCTGAGATACTTGACCATCGTCATTTATATCGTTGAATTCAAGGCTCATTCCTTCGGAACCACCGTGGCCGCCGCCCTGTTTGCCGCCGCCATTTTCGCCATTGCCCTGCTCTTCGTTTTCCATGGCCATATCGGCTTCGCGAGTTTCGTCAAATGTGGCATATTCCTCGGCGTTCAACATGCCATCTTCATCCTGATCAAACATATAAAACACGTCGCCGCGTTTTTCAGTGACTTCCTCAAGAGACACAGCACCGTCACCGTCCTGATCCCAGTTTTCGATGAAATGGGCACCGGGAGTGCCATTGCCTTGAGCAAGCGCAGCGCCGCTTAGAAGAAGGGCTGCAAGGGCTGTCATAGTTACCAGTTTAATAGTCATGATTATATTTCCTTTGATACCT
>JAJRRG010000203.1 GCA_024279675.1 Alphaproteobacteria bacterium | reverse complement strand
TCGATGAAATGGGCACCGGGAGTGCCATTGCCTTGAGCAAGCGCAGCGCCGCTTAGAAGAAGGGCTGCAAGGGCTGTCATAGTTACCAGTTTAATAGTCATGATTATATTTCCTTTGATACCTAGCGAATTGCTTAGTGATGAATTGATATATGCTAAATATGGCATGTGTTTGTGCTTTGCCAGTTAAATTGCGGCAAGGTATCTATCCGTTTGGTAATGTTTGAGTTTTGATTTGGGGCGGTGTGTTTGTTAAATGCCGGCCACGGTATCCGCGACCAGCATATCAACCACCTGTTTTAAGGCGTCAGTGAGGGAGTTTTGGTTTTCCATCGCGGCTTCAAAAACCTGACGTTGCCGAAATGCCGAATTGCCACGCGCAAGAATATTGCGGGTGGATTTGACCTCATCCACACAATCAAGCGCCTCTGCATCGGGCATGACAAGTTCAATCATTTCGTTGAGTAAAGTGTCAAAATCAACGACGGCGTCCCGGCCAAAGTCAATCAACCCGTTCGCACATCCATAGCGTTGGGCCCGCCAACGGTTTTCATTGATCAAAAACCGCTCATATCGACGCCAACTCAGATTGTCGCGACGCAAACGAGTTAACAATCTTACCATGCATACATAAAGTGCGGCGATGGCGATGGTATCATCAAGGCGCGTTGGTACATCACAAATGCGCATCTCAAGGGTGGGATAGCGATTTGAGGGGCGCAAGTCCCACCAGATTTTTGTGGCATCCTCGATCAGATCGTTTTCGATAAGGGTGGAGATCGTTCGTTCATACTCGGCCCAGGATGAAAAAACCGGCGGTAAACCCGTACGCGGCAAATTATCAAAAATGGTCAACCGATAGGAGTTTAGCCCCGTGTCGCGCCCCTGCCAAAAGGGGGATGAGCAGGACAAAGCCAAAAAATGGGGTAAAAAATAGGGCATTTGATTGGCAATATCGATGCGCAAATCAGGGTCTTCGATACCCACATGCACGTGCATCCCGCAAATCAACATACGATGCCCCACCCCTTGCAAGTCGCGTACAAGTGAATGATAGCGCTTATGGTCAGTGTGCCGCTGATCCAGCCAATCGGCAAAAGGATGGGTTGAAGCGGCGATGGGCGCTAAATTATAGGTCCCGGCAACATTTGAAATACAGGCGCGCAAATGAGCCAAATCCGTACGCGCTTCTTTGACCGTATTGCAAACCCGCGTGCCCACCTCAATCTGACATTGCAGGAACTCAGGACTAACTTGCCCGGAGATTTCTGCCTCACATTGTGCCATCAAGCCCTTGGGAACTTCGCGCACCAAATCGCGGCTGTCCAAATCAACAAGCAGATATTCTTCTTCGATACCAAGAGTGAAACTGGGCATTTTCATGACATCAAGTCTGCCCGAACTTTGCATATTTTGGCAAGTTCTACTTTTTGTCACCGTTCAGAATCTGAGAATCAGTATTCATTTTTACCCTGTGGACAAATCCTTGCCCCCATTACACCTCTCATTTGCGCAAATGAGTGAAATGGCGTTAAGGTTTGTTTTTCAAACGGCTTTTGCCAATAATAATTATAAATAAGGCAAGGCCGATTCTATCAAAAAGTGTGACGAGGAAATAATTTTCTTCTGTGCACTCAACGGGAGGCCCATATGTCCAAAAATACAACATTCAAAGATTCTCAGATTTCACGGCGCGCTTTTATTGCTGGAACCGCCGGGGTAAGTGCGCTTGTGGTTATGCATCCATTTGCAGCTTTGGCTGCGTCCAATCAGGCCCATTTGCGCATTATGGAAACCACTGACGTACACGTATCCATATTCCCCTATGATTATTATGCGGACAAACCCAATGATACGATGGGGCTGGCCCGTACGGCAAAGTTGATCGAGGGTGTTCGCGCTGAAGCGACCAATTCAATGCTGGTGGATAATGGCGATCTTATTCAGGGCAATCCCATGGGCGATTATGTGGCCTATGAGCGCGGTTTTAAGGGCGGGGATCTTCACCCAATGATGGCGGCGATGAATACGCTTGGCTATGATATTGCCACCCTTGGCAACCATGAGTTTAACTATGGTCTTGAGTTTTTAAGCAAGGCCCTAGCTGGAGCTAACTTCCCGTTTGTTTGCGCCAATATTGTCAACGGCACCACTTTAGGCGACAGCCCGTTGAGTGATGATACTTTGATTGAACCCTATAAAATTCTAGAGAAGCAAATTATTGACGGGTCAGGCGACAGCCATACGATCAAGGTCGGTTTTATCGGATTTGTACCGCCGCAAATTATGACCTGGGACAGTGCCAATCTTGAGGGCAATGTCCTAACGCGGGACATTGTATCCACCGCCCGCGCCTATGTGCCACAAATGAAAGAGCAGGGGTGCGATATTATCGTTGCGCTTTCCCATTCAGGGATTGATGGCACTGAGAGCGAGGGCCAAGAAAATGCATCGCTGTTCCTTGCCAATGTGCCGGGCATTGATGTTGTGTTCACCGGTCACCATCACCGAGTATTCCCCGGCGATTATCCCGATATTGCTGGCATCGACAATGACAAGGGTACATTGATGGGCAAACCCGCCGTTATGGCTGGGTTCTGGGGCTCGCACATGGGCTTGATTGATTTGTTGATTGAAAAAGATGCGGATGGAGCATGGGGTATTGCGGCCCACACCTCAGAAGCACGGCCCATCTTTAAGCGCGATGGAAGGGCAAAAATTCCATTGGTCGAGTCTGTTGGGGCGATTGAAGCTTCGGTGCAAACTACCCATGATGAAACCCTGGCCTATGTGCGCCGGGCCGTGGGTGAAACAGCGGCACCGCTGCATTCCTATTTTGCTCTGGTAGCTGATGATCCGTCGGTGCAAATCGTATCGAACGCTCAAACTTGGTATATTGAGCAGATGATGAAGGGCACACAATGGGAAGGTTTGCCTATTTTATCCGCCGCCGCACCGTTTAAGGCGGGGGGACGTGGGGGTCCCGAATATTATACCGATGTTCCTGTGGGGCCAGTGGCGATTAAAAACGTGGCCGATCTTTATCTTTATCCCAACACGATCCGCGCTGTGCTGATTGATGGGGCAACGGTCAAGGATTGGCTGGAACGTTCCGCCGGGGTTTATAATCAGATCACGCCGGGTTCCGCCGACCAAGCTTTGATGAACAATGATTTCCCGTCTTACAATTTTGATGTCATTGATGGGGTCACCTATAAAATTGACGTGTCCCAGCCAAGTAAATATGATTCTAAAGGCGTTCTGCTTGATGCAGATGCCAACCGGATTGTTGATTTGCAGTTCAATGGTGCGCCGATTGATCCCGATCAGCAATTTGTGGTGGCAACCAATAATTATCGCGCTGGCGGCGGCGGGCATTTCCCCGGCAATGATGGTTCAACCATCATCTTTATCGGACCCGATACCAACCGAGATATTCTAGTACGCTATTTGGTGCAACAGGGCACGGTTAACCCGAGCGCCGACAGCAATTGGTCACTGGCGCCATTGGGTGACACAACGGTGTTGTTCGAAACCGGGCCAAAAGCTGCAGAGCATGTGGGGGATGTGACAGCTATTCCCATTGAAGCGGCTGGCACGGCGGAAAGCGGATTTGGGATTTATCGTATCCAGCTTTAGCAGTCTTTCAGTAAAAATTATGAAAAGCCGGGGCAACTGCTCCGGCTTTTTTGTGCCCTAAACCATATCGCGTTTAATGATATTTTTGCGACCTGCTTTCGGTACCCGTTAAATCTCATACCGAAGGGTTGATTGTTTGCCGCACCTTTTATCCCCAAACATTTGCATACTTTTGGGAGACACGCCTTCGCTTATTACCGGGGCCTTTAGAATAAAAGTGGGCATGCTGCCGTGTTGTTTGTAAATGTCCCCATGATAACCAAATCTTCCTCCTAATTGCATTGTGCAAAACTCTAAGGATGAAATTACTGGAAACTGAGAATAAAAAAATCGTTGGCAACGACATTCTCAACAGGATAACCTTTGCACGAAACTGATTTTTATAAGGGCTGATCCACATGAAAACGCGCGCAGCGGTTGCTTTTGAAGCAGGAAAACCACTTGAAATAGTCGAGCTTGACCTTGAGGGGCCAAAGGCTGGTGAGGTGCTGGTGGAAATAAAAGCCACCGGTATTTGTCACACGGACGCATTTACCCTGTCCGGTGACGATCCCGAAGGTATGTTCCCGGTTGTCTTGGGGCATGAGGGCGCTGGCATTGTGCTGGAAGTGGGGGCCGGTGTGACCTCGCTCGTACCCGGCGATCATGTGATCCCCCTTTATACCCCCGAATGTCGGGAATGCGATTATTGCTTGAACCCAAAAACAAACCTGTGTCAAAAAATCCGCGAAACCCAAGGTAAGGGTTTGATGCCCGATGGCACGTCGAGCCTGTCCTACAAGGGCCAGCCGGTGCTCCATTATATGGGATGCTCGACCTTTGCCAACCACGCGGTTTTGCCTGAGATTGCGCTGGCCAAAGTGCGCAAAGACGCCCCGTTTGAGCAGATTTGCTATATCGGGTGCGGGGTTACTACCGGCGTTGGCGCGGTGGCGTTCGATGCTAAAGTTGAGCCCGGCTCCAACGTTGTTGTGTTCGGTCTTGGGGGTATTGGTCTCAACGTTATTCAGGGAGCACGCATGGTTGGAGCTGACAAGATTATCGGCGTCGATCTTAACCCCGCCCGCAAAGATATTGCGACCCAATTTGGCATGACCCATTTCGTCAATCCCAACGAAATCGAGGGCGATTTGGTTGCCCATCTGGTGGAACTCACCGGGGGCGGTGCTGACTATAGTTTTGAATGTATCGGTAATGTGAACACCATGCGCCAGGCGTTGGAATGTTGCCACAAGGGCTGGGGCGAAAGTGTAATTATTGGTGTTGCGGGTGCGGGTAAAGAAATCTCAACGCGCCCTTTCCAATTGGTCACGGGCCGCGTTTGGCGCGGGACAGCTTTTGGCGGGGCGCGTGGTCGCACGGATGTGCCAAAAATCGTTGATTGGTACATGGACGGCAAGATCAACATTGATGATCTGATTACGCACACCATGCCGCTTGAGGACATCAATAAAGCTTTTGAGCTGATGCATGCGGGTAAATCCATCCGTTCCGTCGTCGTGTTTTAGGACCAAGTTGAATGAGCAAGATAGCGACAATTTCCGAGCAGGTCTGTTTTGGCGGCGTGCAAGGGTTCTATTCCCATGAGTCAAAAGCCTGTAACGGCACGATGCGCTTTGGCGTTTACGCGCCCCCTCAGGCCAAGGACGGGCCGGTGCCGGTTCTGACCTGGCTCGCCGGGCTGACCTGCACAGAGGAAACCTTTGTTATTAAAGCCGGCGCGCAACGTATGGCCGCTGAACTGGGGCTGATGTTGATCACCCCCGACACCTCCCCGCGTGGACAAGGAATATCCGGCGAGGATGAGGACTGGGATTTTGGCACCGGTGCTGGGTTTTATCTCGATGCCACGCAGGAGCCCTGGGCCAATGCCTATAATATGGAAACTTATGTCACTAAGGAATTGCAGGTGGTCATCGCCGAAAATTTTGCAGCAGATTTGTCGCGCCAAGGCGTGTTTGGCCATTCCATGGGGGGCCACGGGGCGCTGACATTGCACCTGAAATATCCTGAAATTTATAAATCTGCTTCGGCCTTTGCCCCAATTTGTGCGCCCATGTCTTGCCCCTGGGGCAAAAAGGCGTTCTCCAATTATCTGGGAGACGATCTGACAAAATGGGTAAAACACGATGCCAGTGAGCTAGTGCGCAGCTCCCCCTCTGATGCAAAGTTGCTGATTGATCAAGGATTGGCTGATAATTTTCTGGAACGGGAATTGCATCCCCATCTGTTGGAAAAAGCGGCGGATGAGTCCGGGCAAAAACTCAACCTTCGCCGACAAAAGGGATATGATCATTCCTATTATTTTATTCAGACGTTGATGGAAGATCATTTGCGCCATCACGCCAAAGAATTGGCTTAGAGGTCTGCTGCTAAACCCGCTTTGTTTCTTGCAGGTGTGAGCGATAAAATGTCGCTGTTTCTGTATTCAGGGGTGAAGATTTGCGTGTGGTTTCATCCATGATAACGATTACACTATGGCAGGTCGCGACGCATTTTGGCCCATCAAACATGGCCTGAAACAGATCAAACGACGAATTGCCCACCCGGCTAACTTGTGAACCAATGTTAACATTGCCCGGCCAGTTGAGTTCCCCAAGGAAATCGATCGACAATTTGGCGATGACAAATTGCGTATCAGGGGAGAGTTTGGGGTGTTTTGGCCCAAACAAAACGTCGACACGACCCGCTTCAAACAACGTGGCAAATATAGCATTATTGACGTGCCCCACCGCATCCGTATCAGAAAAACGCAATTGTTGTTGGCTCTGGAAAGGGAACTCACTAAGTGGTGGGACTTTTTGTCGATGGCTCATAGCACTTGACCTATCAGGGGGGAAATCAGTTTTCAATCCAACATAGACTTCCCCCACCGATATTTTGTCAGAATCCCTACACCTGAGGGATATCAAACCGTTCAATGAAACGATCACAATAGGCCACAAGATTTGGATAGGAACTCGCGGACCCAGCGGTTGAGTAGGTGACCTTTGGAACAATGTTATTGATCAAACTAGCAAAGATCACCGCATCAATGGAGGTTGGATTATCGCCAAAGAAATAATCCTTGTCCCCCAGATAGTTAGCGATTGCGGCAATATCCGTGGCCCCAAAATCATGAACCTCCTTTGCGGTATGTCGGCCCATTCCCTGACCATGTAAGGATTGCTTCACCTGTTTTTGCACCATGTTAAAAATGAAATTCTTCATCAGTTTTGGAACAGAGCCAAAAAACTCTTGCTTGGCATAGTCCGCATTTTCAACCCAACGCACATAAACCCCCACCCAATACAGATGGTCTTCACAAAGGCTGCGAAAACTCTGCGCAATGGCCTTTTGCTCGGTGCTTAATGTGCCGTCAAAATCAATATTTTTCTCGTTTTCTAGATAGGCTTGGATATGGCTTGAATCTGGAATTTGGCGGTCGCCGTCAATCAAAACAGGTAGTTTTTTCTTCGGGGCCTTGCGCGGATCACCGGCCTTGATTTTGTAATCCAATCCGCTCATTTGCATCAAAGCAATAGCCTTCATGGAAAACGGGCTGGGACTTTTTAGACCCATCGCAGGGGGGAAAACGAGAAGAGTAAGCATAAAGTATTTCCTTTTGGTTTTGTTCTAAGCCTTGCCTAACATAGCCACTCCTGACAGCATGGTGTCAGGAGTGATAGTGTAGAGAAATTAGATAAATTTCAAAAGGAAACATTTTGTGAGGCGCGCGGATAGACTTCTCCAAATCATCCAAATATTGCATCGGCAAATAAAACCCGTCACCTGCGCGGCAATGGCTGAGGAGCTGGAAGTTTCCGAGCGCACCCTTTATCGGGATATGGTTTCTTTGCAATCCACCGGTGTTCCCATTCGAGGGGAGGCGGGCATTGGCTATGTTTTAGAGGATGGTTATCATCTGCCCCCTCTGATGTTCAGCGTCAATGAACTTGAAGCCATTATGCTGGGCGCGCGGATGGTGGATGGGCGTGTGGACGATGAACTGACCCGCTCGGCCCGTGATGTGGTGGCCAAAATAAAATCCGTTATCCCCCCATCGTTAAAATCCACGTTGATTGATACGCCGCTTTTTGCCCCCCATTGGGTTGATGCTGGCTCAGGACAATTTGAAATGGCTGACTTAAGGGCCGCCATCAGAGCTGAACTTGAACTTGAAATCAATTATACTTCCCTGACAAATAAAACCACCAAACGCATTGTTTGGCCCATAGCGATTGGCCTGTTTCCTGAGGCAAGCATGCTCACCGCCTGGTGCACAAAACGGCAAGATTTCAGGTATTTCCGGATCGAGCGCATTTCAAAATTGTTGATTTTGGATACACGTATTGGCAAACCGCGCGCCGCGCTGTTTCATGAGTGGAAAAAGACGCCCTTTGCCATGACCGGCGACCCGCAAAAACGCCCCAATGCGCGCATTTCTGGGGTGGGGAATTAATTAAAGGCCACAAGATTTACGTTGGTTGAAGAATGCCTTTTCCAAGTTATGTCTTTTTCCATGTTACGTCTTTCCATTGCCACAAGGGTGTGGCATCACAGATGCCTGATTAATAAAGCAAACCCACGAAAGAAATTTTATGACCATTCGACACTTTATCGGCGACCTTCCTAATCTGGACAATTATGGGCGTGAGGTAGCCATTGATACCGAAACCATGGGCCTGATGACCAAGCGCGATCGCCTTTGCGTTGTGCAGCTTTCCCCCGGTGACGGGAATGCGGATGTGGTCACAATCCCTTTGGGGCATACCGATGCACCAAATCTGAAGAAACTCATTTCTGACCCCGGTGTCACCAAGCTTTTCCATTATGCCCGCTTTGATATGGCGGCCCTAAAAAATCATTATGACATTGATGTGGGGCCTATCTATTGCACCAAAATCGCCTCGAAACTGGCCCGCACTTACACCGACAGACATGGCTTAAAAGAACTCTGCCGCGAATTGTTGGGCAAGGAAATATCAAAACAACAGCAAAGCTCCGATTGGGGCGCTGAGGAATTGAGCAAAGCACAGATGGAATATGCGGCGTCCGATGTGCTTTATTTGCACGATTTGAAGCGTCATCTGGATGGCATGCTGTTGCGCGAGGGGCGTTTTGATCTGGCCAAACAAAGCATGGAATTTCTGAAAACCCGGGTTGCCCTTGATCTTGCGGGTTGGGGCGAAACCGACATTTTTGCCCATAGCTAATAGTTGAAGGCAGTCTTTTAATGGCCATTGCCACACCCCATAGCCAAACTCAGTCCGGGCAAAAATCGCGCGCGGACGTTTTTGCAAAACTTGAACGGCGCAATTTTATTATTGGATTTTTGCGCCTCGCGGTGCCGGCCCTCGGTGTAGCTTTGGCGGGTTTTTTGATTTTTCAGATATTTCTAGCCAATCTCGCAAAGGAATATGGAATTTCAGGTCTGCGGGTGGATAAGGAGCAGGTGGTCATAGACGGCGCTCGTTATGGGGGCGTGACGGACGACGGCACACGCTATGAAATCATCGCTGAAAAGGCCCGAGTTCAGGTTAATAATACTGATATAATTGACCTTGAAATTGCTGAGATAACCATCAACGCCCCTGACGGTTATCAATTGATTGCCACAGCCCCGGTGGCCCAAATGGATTTGGGTGCGCAAACAGTCCTTGTCACGGGGGTGATGTATACAAAAGACAGTGATAACGTCATCGGCGAACTCCACAATACAATTATCGATTGGCCCAGTCAGGTTTTAACCGCCAGTGGGCCCGTTCGGTTTGAATTTGCTGATGGGGCTATTATCAACGCTCAATCCCTTGTTTATGATGCATCAATTCCCATTTGGGATTTTGGAAAAGTTATCTATAATGTTCCCGGCGATGGAGGTCTTTAAGTATGAAACAGCTTTACACATGGTTAGTTGGGCAACGACTTGCACGGGGGGCCATACTGGGAATCGTTTTGGTCTTGGCGGGGTTAAACCAGGCCTATGCGCAAAATACCCAGGATATTGAAATTCAGGCGGACAAGTTTGTGGTGCGCGAAAGTGAGAATCAATCCGAGTTTTCCGGCAATGTCATTGTGACACAAACCGACATGAAAGTGTGGTCAGATCAGGTGATTGTGCATACCGGTGAAGAGGGAACCTCGGACATTAAAAGTTATGAGGCCATCGGCAATGTTAAAATTCAGGGGGAAACACAAACGGCAACTGGCCAACGGGCAGTCTATGATCCTGAAACGCGCATTCTTGTGTTAACGGGGGATGTTGTGGTGATAAGCGACAGTGGCACCGTGCACGCTCAAACCCTTCGGGTGAATATGGCAACCAATGTAACCGAATTCATTTCCGGGGACGATGGCGAGCGGGTCACCGGCCTGTTCACCTCGGCAAACTAGGGAAAAAAGCGTACCATGGGGGATGATATTCTCGATCATACGGGTTGGTTAGAGGCCAGATCCCTTGCCAAAAACTTTGGCAAAACGCCTGTTGTGCGTGACGTGTCCCTAGCGGTAAAGCGGGGCGAAGCCGTGGGACTTCTGGGCCCAAACGGGGCGGGAAAAACCACCGTGTTCACCATGATAATGGGGCTTATTAAACCAACTGGCGGACAGGTGTTTCTGGATGGGAAAAATATCACTCGGCTCCCCCTTTTTCAACGGGGGCGGTTGGGAATTGGGTATTTGCCGCAGGAGCCGTCAATTTTCCGCGGGATGAGCGTTAAGAATAATGTTCTGGCAATCCTTGAGGGACATATCAGATCAAAGAAAAAACAACATGAACGTCTTGATCAATTGCTTGAGGAATTTTCGATTTCTCACCTGCGTGACGCGGATGCCTTAGCCCTTTCCGGGGGGGAACGGCGCCGGGTTGAAATCGCGCGTGCCCTTGCCGCCGACCCGATCATTATGTTGTTGGATGAGCCTTTTGCCGGCGTTGACCCCATTGCCGTTGCTGAAATTCAAGGGCTCATTCGCCAATTGACCGAGCGTGGGATTGGCGTTCTGATCACGGATCATTCCGTGCGTGAAACTCTGGGGCTGGTGGATCGGGCTTATTTGATCCATGGTGGAGAAGTCATGATTGAAGGCACCCCTGAAACTATTGCCAATGATGAAGACGCGCGCCGGGTTTATCTGGGCGAAAATTTTTCCCTTTAGCTTTAACTAACACCCCTCGAGTTCAGAACACTACTTTCCATGAACTTTTTTGGCATAAAACTTGCTTTGACCGGGCAAATCATGCTGTTACTGCAATGCGTAATCGCATTTTTTAGCAATACCAAGCCTATTGTTTTCTAAGGACAAATATGGCCCTGACGCCACGGTTAGAAATTCGTCAGACCCAAAGCCTGACTTTAACCCCCCAACTCATGCAGTCGATCAAACTTCTGCAATTGTCCCACCTTGA
>JAJRRG010000202.1 GCA_024279675.1 Alphaproteobacteria bacterium | reverse complement strand
TGAACAATTATCATCGGAGGTCTATAGCAGTTACAAATTCTCAAGGGTTAACCGGAGAGTGGGCGCCAAAAACGGCCCCGCTCTTTTTTGTTACCTAAGGTTACGAACAAGCTTTGCAATAGTTTAGTTCTCTTAAAGGCATTAGATGAACCAGAAACGCTATATAAATGAAACGGGCCAGGAGCAACGCATCGCTTTGATTGTTGAGCCTGTGGCGCGTGAACTGGGATTGTTGCTGGTTCGGGTTAAGATCACCCCGGAAAATGGGTGTACGCTACAGATCATGGCCGAGGATGATAAGGGTCAGTTCACTGTTGCCCAATGTCAGGAACTATCCCAGGAATTATCACCTTTGCTTGATGCGGAAGAGCCCATCGAAGGTGCCTACCATTTAGAAGTTTCTTCCCCCGGGATTGATCGCCCCTTAGTGCGCCAAAGGGATTTTTTGCGTTGGCTTGGCCATGAAGCGCGCATTGAACTGGGCGATATGCTCAACGGGCGTAAAAGGTTCAGGGGGCTTATAAAGGCTGCCAATGAGACCCATGTTACAATAACATTGCCCGATGTGCCCGAGGGTGCAAATGCCGATTTTGATCTGCCCCTGGCCTCGCTGGCTAACGCGAAACTTATTTTAACTGACCGATTGCTTGATGAGGCGGCCCGGACCCAAAAAGACAATTCACCATTAGACGACCCCGAAATTCAAACACTTCAAGACCAGACACCTTAAATTAGTTCCCAAGAGGAGACCAACTAATGTCCGTTTCAGCAAACAGGCTCGAACTTTTGCAAATCGCAGATTCCGTTGCCCGTGAAAAATCAATCGATCGGATGATTGTTATTGAGGCCATGCAGGACGCTATTTCGCGTGCCGCCCGTGCACGCTATGGCGCTGAAACTGAAATTAAAACTGAAATTCATCCCACAACAGGTGAAATGCGCCTTTGGCGCTTGCTTGAAATTGTGGAAGAAGTAGAAGAAATCGCTCATCAAATCTCTTTGCCCGAAGCAAAAAAGCAAAATTCAGATGCCAAGATCGGCGACTATTTGAGTGAACCTCTACCCCCCATCGAATTTGGCCGGATTGCCGCCCAATCGGCAAAACAGGTTATCGTGCAAAAGGTACGTGATGCCGAGCGTGATCGTATGTATGGGGAATATATTGATCGTATCGGTGAGATCGTTAATGGCACGGTTAAACGGGTCGAATATGGAAATGTAATTGTAGATTTGGGTCGAGGCGAAGCCATCGTGCGCCGGGACGAACTAATTCCACGCGAGCAGTTCCGCTATGGGGATCGAATTCGGGCGATTATTTTTGATGTGCGCCGTGAACAACGGGGCCCCCAGATTTTCCTTTCCCGTACACACCCCCAGTTTATGGCAAAACTATTCATGCAGGAAGTGCCTGAGATTTATGACGGCATTATTACGATCCGCTCCATTGCCCGTGACCCCGGGTCGCGCGCCAAGATTGCGGTTGTATCCTCCGATAGTTCCATTGATCCGGTTGGGGCATGTGTGGGCATGCGTGGCTCCCGGGTACAGGCTGTTGTTGGCGAATTGCAGGGTGAAAAAATCGATATTATCCCATGGACGGATGATATTGCAGATCTTGTGGTTTCGGCCCTCCAGCCCGCAGAAGTTATAAAAGTTGTTCTTGATGAACAAGCCGAACGCATTGAGGTTGTAGTGCCCGATGAGCAATTGTCCCTTGCCATTGGACGGCGCGGTCAAAATGTGCGCCTCGGATCGCAATTGATTGGTTGGGATATTGATATTCTGACTGAACAAGAGGAAAGTGAACGCCGGCAAAAAGAATTTGTTGAACGCTCTGAACTCTTTACCAAAGCGCTTAATGTTGACGAAACGGTTTCCCAGTTGTTGGCCTCTGAAGGATTTTCTTCGGTGGAAGAGCTTGCTTATATCGACCCGTCAGAAATCGCTATGATTGAAGGTTTTGATGCTGATACGGCGGCGGAAATTCAATCCCGCGCCAATGAATATCTCGATGCAATCGAAAAAGCCCATGATGAAGAACGGGTTCAGCTGGGTGTGCTGGACGAGCTTTATCAAATCGAGGGCTTAAACGCGGCCATGCTCGTTGCGGTTGGCAAGGATGAAGTTAAATCCATCGAAGATTTTGCGGGCTATGCCGCCGATGACCTCGTGGGTTGGGTGGAAAGAAAAGACGGTGAATCTAAGCATTTTGAAGGCACTTTTAGCGCCTTCCCCGTGTCCCGCGAAGAAGCTGAACAAATGATTATGCAGGCCCGCATTGTTGTGGGTTGGATTGCTGAAGAAGAATTGGCCCCCGGTGAAGATGAAGATGGAGTTGAGGGTGAGCCAGTACAAACTGATGAGGAAAGCGTGAGCGCTGAGGAGAACCTGAGCAGTTAAAAGGCTTAATGGATTATGGCAAAACAAGCGGATCAAATGCGCCAGTGCGCCCTGACAAGAATATCAAAACCCGTAAGTGATTTGCTTCGGTTTGCCCTGAGTCCCGACAATATTTTGGTCCCAGATGTTGATGCAAAAGCCCCCGGGCGCGGGGTGTGGATTAGTGACAATATTGAGGATGTTGCCCTCGGTGTTAAAAAAAATGTGTTTGCCAAAAGTCTAAAACAAAAAATTGAAGTGCCATCAGACCTTGCACAAATCACGCAGACACGGTTAGAACAGCGATTAACGGGCGCTTTGGGTTTGGCGCGCAAAGCAGGTCAGTTACAAACTGGAGCAACACGGGTAAAGTCGACCATCGCCGGGCACACAATTATTGCCCTTTTAACCGCAACGGATGCGGCAAGTGATGGACGGCGTAAAATGTTGGCAAGTCTAAAGGCGGCAAGGTTTGCCGGTGAGGAGTTT
>JAJRRG010000201.1 GCA_024279675.1 Alphaproteobacteria bacterium | reverse complement strand
GAAATTGAAGAGATTATTGCTAACGCGCCAGTTTTGGATGAACCTTTACGAATATATCATGAGTTAGGCAGTAACTTTTATAGCGTAAGCAGCGCAAGCTTTCTTGGGAAAATATATCAAGCGTTTGGGTTTTTTAACATTGCAGACGAAGCTGATAGTGAAGGATACGGTTATCCTCAACTTTCGGTTGAGTACATCATGCAGGCCAACCCTCAATTGATTCTTGTACCCAATGGGTCTGATTATGATGGCGATGATGTGGCAGCACGTCCGGGTTGGGACAGGTTGGATGCGGTAAAATACGATGCTATTATTATGATAAATCAGGATATTGCGTCGCGTTGGGGGCCACGAATTGTGGACTATTTCCGATTGATTGCCGAGCAAGTTGAGACCCTCCAGGGGGAACTGCAATTGGAATTGAAGGAGGCGGCTTAGTGCGCGGCACTTAAGTGAATATTTTGTCGAGACATTCGCCCCCATTAAAAAATGGCACTGATAAAAGTGCTTTAAGCCAGGCTTTTCGTATTCCGCTTGGGTGGGGAATTCTGGTGGTGGCATCGCTTTTTGTAGTTGCCATCACCGCCTCACTTGTGGGGGCGGCAGATATTCCAGCCAAAGGGGTGTTGCTTGAAATCCTGCAACCCTTGGTCTGGTTTGATCTAAATAGCGGTCTTAGCGAAATTCAAGCTACGATCATCTGGCAATGGCGACTGCCACGGGTGATATTGGCGGTGCTGGTGGGGGCATCCTTGTCACTGGCTGGGGCAACCTATCAGGGGGTGTTTCGAAACCCTCTGGCGGACCCCTATTTGTTGGGGGCCGCTGCGGGAGCCGGTCTTGGCGCGACCCTGGCAATTGTTTTTCACTTTCCGCCCATCCTGCCCTTGGTCGATTCAGTTTCCTTGTCGGCGTTTGTTGGTTCAATGATTGCGATTTCTTTGTCGACAGCGCTCAGCCGAACCGCGGGTCGATCTACGGCTTCGCTTTTATTGGCCGGGATTGCGGTCGCCGCATTTCTGACAGCCTGGCAAACTTATTTTTTGCAACGTTATATAGATTCTATTCAGGAGGTTTATAGCTGGCTGATTGGAAACCTGTCCGTTGCCGGGTGGGGGAAAGTACAGGTGATATTGCCCTATTTTTTGATTTGCCTTGTTGTGGTTTTTTTCCATCGGCGAGAGCTTGATCTCCTGCGTCTGAGTGAAGATGAGGCCAGAAGCCTTGGCGGGAATCCGCGACGCTCTCGATTTATCCTGCTTGTTGCTGCGTCCTTGTTAACGGCCATTGCGGTTTCGGTCAGCGGTTTGATCGGGTTTGTGGGTCTTGTGGTTCCTCATCTCATTCGCCTGACTATGGGCTCGAGTTATAGAATAATTATTCCTTTAAGTGTTTTTGCCGGGGGCGCATTTTTGTGTCTTGCCGATGTGGCGGCACGCAACGTGATGGCCCCGGCGGAGGTACCAATAGGTGTTATAACCGCGTTCGTGGGGGCACCCTTTTTTGCACTGGTGCTGCGTTTATCAAGGACAATGATAAAATGACACAAGCCCCCGGTGTTCAGACCTCCCACATTATTGTTGGTGAAAATCTTGGCGTATCTCTTAATCGTGTGCCTGTCTTGCATGACATTGGCTTTGCGGTGCGTAAAAAGGAAATATTCACGTTGGTGGGACCGAACGGGAGTGGAAAATCCACTCTGTTGCGCGCGGTGGCGGGGCTGGTCGCATATTCAGGGAATTTGCAGGTGGATTCCCGCTCTCCACATCTGGGTCTTGTGGCCCACGTTCCCCAGCGCCCGGAACTGCCCCATGGCATGAATGTTGCGGAATATACATTATTAGGCCGCAGCCCCCATCTGAGTTGGTTTGAATCGGAAGGGGCGCATGATCGAAGAATCGTGAATGATATTCTTTGCCAACTCGATTTGATTGATTATGCAAGCCGACTTGTGACTGAACTGTCTGGCGGAGAGATGCAACGCGTGGTGATGGCCCGCGCGCTTGCACAACAAGCCTCGATTCTTTTGCTAGATGAGCCAACTAGCGCCCTGGATTTGAGACATCAGATTGAAGTGATGCGGCTTATCAATTCCCTACGGCAGCAACATGAGCTTACAATTGTGCTTGCGTTACATGATTTGACCCTTGCGGCGCGGTATTCAGATCGGGTTATGTTGCTGGATAATGGGCGAGCCAAAGCCATTGGGACGCCACAGGAGGCTTTTAACGAAGAGGCCCTGAGCGCACTGTATGGTACGCCAATACGGGTGCTGATCGATAGCGATGGGCACATGATCGTGACCCACGGTGTGTAAATCATCAAGCGTATGAACACGCCCTTTTACGAGCGGGGGAATGAAGCACCTTTGCTATGGTAGCGTAGAAGGCATCTTTTTGTGCCTTAGGGTCCTGACCCTAAGAACCGAATAAGTCAGGCTTCAATCACGAACGCCCCTTCGGGAAGAACGAACATACAATAATCACCAGCCATCCAGAGATCATCAGCACGCCACCGATGGGGGCGGCCATGGGGAATAGGCCGTCGCTTAAGAGACCATCTGGCAGGGCACCCTTGGCGTTGGCATACCCAACTGCCAGATCGCCAGTAAAGAGAATTGTACCAAGGGATAGAATCAAAGCAGCTGCGCCGACAAAGGAAATGTGCGTACGGACGGCATAAAGAGCAATCAGGACAGGGGCGTGGGCCAATAACATGGCAGAAGCGGGGGCCAGCAGGCCTGTTGTATCATTGTGGGAGGCCGCGGCGGCGCTCGCGACACCCAGAGCGCCAAATATACCGCCAATGGCGACCATCCATGTTCCTCGTGTCATTTTAGTTCTCCAGTGTCATTCATCGTATGTATATACATCAAGTATGGCCCCATAGGAATCCTTTGGACAAATTAGAACTTGTAAAAATGGGAAGTTTCGGGGGGAACATAGGCTACAGAGGACAAAGTAGGTCAGGTTTATCCACTGGCACAAAAAAAACGATATTTGTGCAAATAGTTTGTTGACTCTAAACCAAGGCCCACCTATAACCCGCCAACGTTGAGAAACACGGAACGGAAACGAACCAAATTCCTCAACTAACTGACTGAAAATATTAACGATTTTTTATTTTCTAAAGTTTCTAAAAAAGGTTGTTGACAGAGGCTTTTGTCTCCCATATAACCCGCGAACGTTACCGAGGCAGGCCACTTAATTGGCTCCCACTGATAACGTTTT
>JAJRRG010000200.1 GCA_024279675.1 Alphaproteobacteria bacterium | reverse complement strand
GTGGGGGAAGAATAATGGAAGGCAATCTGTTGCGGTGCTGTAACGTCGTCCATTTGATCGGCTGCCATCTGCACCAGAAGTTCGCCCAATTGCTGGGCGGTGCCCTGGTTGATGTAGTAGGATCGGCATTCTGGGTTCACGTCAGAATCCCATGTTAAAACGACCACACCACGCGCCTGAGCCCGCTTAAGTGACTGGCACAATCCTTCAGGTGAGAGCGAAGAAATCGCAATGGCATTAAAGCCCTGATTGACAAAATTGTTAATGAACTCAACTTGACCCGAAACCGAGGCTTCAGAGGGGCCATCATATTTGACTTCAATCCCGAGCTGTTCGCCCATTGCCATTGCGCCTTTACCGCCACTTTCAAAAAAGCCAACGCCGGTGAGCTTTGGAATAAAGGCGACACGTGCCTCACCTGCCAAAGCACCAAATGTTGACGCCGTCAGCGCAATTGCGGCGGCAAGTCCAGTTGCTAAATATCCTATTTTCATTTTCAGTTCTCCTTTGCATTTACATTCGTTTGTGGACCGTTGCCCGGTCTCTCTTATTATTTCTATCAGCGGGGTGCTTCACCCCTCAGATTTGTTGACCGTGAGCCGTTCCCTGGAATAGGCTCGCTGGTTGGCACGTTTCTCGTTCAAGTAGCCGCTCAATATTTTGAAACCGACGGAACTGATGAGAAGTCCACCGACTATGATCGGTATAATGTTACTGGTGATTCCCAAGGCGAGCAGTCCCTGACGCAGGTAGCCAAGGACCAAACCCGCCAAAAATGTACCCAGAACAGAGCCCTGACCGCCGTAAATTGACGATCCGCCTAACACCACAGCTGTGATGATATTTAATAATGCTTCGCTTCCCAGATCAGAACGCGCCGATGTAAAGTAAGCCGTTAACACCAATCCGGCAACCGCAGCGGTAAATCCATTGATTGCATATACGCGTACTAGGGTCCGGCCCACGGGCACGCCTGAATAGATTGCAGCATCTTTATTGACACCGATCAGTTTGAGGAAACGACCAAAACGGGTAAACAACATCAGCCAACTGGCCGCAATCGTAATTAGAATGGTAAGCACGAGGGGCATGGGCACTGGCCCTATCATGCCATTTCCCAGCCAGATAAAACTGTCTGGTAATCCCGTTATTCCTTCATATTGGTAGGCTTCAAACCCACCCGCACCATAAGCTTTGAACCCCAGAACATCGAGGAGAGTTGGAAGCCCCGCGGCAACGCCGGAATAAAAAAACAACATCGCCAAAGTAACCACTAGCGGATTTATGTCAGTGCGTGCCACTACCGTGCCGTTGAATGCTCCTGCTGCAGTTCCAGTGCCAAGTGCGATCAGAACAGCAAATCCGATAGGTGCTCCCGCGACGAAGGACAGACCCAGAACAATGGACGACAATCCCATCACCGATACTCCGGAGATGTCGATGCCGCCGGTCATAATCACTAGAGTGAGACCTATGGCGGCGATGATGACGGGAACAAAATCACTCGTAGAAAACAACAAATTTTGATAATTAAGAAAGACCGGGTTGATGGTCCCGAGCACACCAAGCTCCACAACAAGAACTACGGCGAGCATAAATTCCCAGCTTTTGTACCATTTTTTGTCATGGTGAGACCTTCGTTGTCTGGTGGTTGCTTGTTGTTTGCTCACTAATTGCGATTTCCTTGGCCCTGGCGTTAAGTTGACGGGCACGGACCGTTCGGCGGATCATGTAGTCTGAAACCACCACAATAAGGAGCACGGCTCCTGCAACTGCATCGTTCCAAGAACCGGGAATTTTTAAGAAGATCATCATGGAATCTACGGTCGTCAGGAAAAGAGCGCCAATTACAGCTGAAAACACGGTGCCGACGCCGCCCATGAGGCTTACCCCGCCAAGTACCACCGCTGCGATTGCTTTAAGCTCTTGACCGCTACCGGTCTGCATTGGCACAAATCCAATCTGGCCAACAAAAACAATGGCTGCCGCTCCGGAAAACAATCCCGCCAATGTGTATGCCATAAATTCGGTACTGCGCACGGGTATGCCTAACAGATAAGCACCCTCTCGATTGTCCCCCACCGCGTAGAAAAAACGCGCGGCTTTAATTCTCCGCATCAAAACAACGACCAGAATTACTACACCAATCATTGCCCATACCATCAGGGGTAAAAACAAAAATCGTGTTACGGCAAAGGATTTAATTGATTGAGGTATAGATTCGATCCAGCTGCCACCGGTCAACATCCGCATCAGGCCGCGATAAATTCCAAGCGTGCCCAGCGTCATGATTATCGGTGGAATTTTTCCAAAAACGATGCCGACGGCGTTGACCGCACCTGCTGCGGCCCCTGTCAACAGGGCCGTCAGCATCGCGATCGGTAGCGGAATGCCTGCATTTAGAGCAAACCCGAATACAACGGCTGACAATCCTGCGGTCGCACCAACAGAAACGTCGATGCCACGGGTAAGTATCACAAACATTTGGCCTGTAGCGATTAGCATCAGGAAGAGCGAAGAGTTTATGATGTTGATTAACGTTACAGGTTTTAGCACAGCACTGTTTACCGTGGATACCGCAAGGACCATCAGCGCCAGTAACACCAATACCAGAAATTCACGACTTCTGATAATCTGCCCTAGAAGTTGCTTCATGATGCAAATTCCGCTGTCAAAACCCCGGAGGAGTTGGGGGGCTTCGCGCGCATAGTCGCAGCAGAAATCTGTTCTACGCTATCAAGTTGAGGGGGAAGAGGCCACAATCGGCCACGTGTCATAATTAGAATTCGATCCGCAATTTCGGCGATTTCAGCCACTTCCGAGGAGATAACCACCACCCCCACACCCTTAGATGTAAGTTCACGAATAATGCGATATACGTCCTGACGGGCTCTGGCATCGATGCCCCGTGTTGGCTCATCAAGGATCATTACCCTTGGTTCAGGTGCCAGCATCTTAGCTAATACAAGCTTTTGCTGGTTCCCACCGGAGAGAGTTCCTGCGGTTTGTTGAGGGGAAGCTAGTTTAATACGAAGCCGTTCAACAAAGGAGCGCGCAAGGGAAAATTCCTTTTTTGTGCCAAGATATTTTGCCTTTGGCAAAGAAATCATGGAAGCGGAAATATTTTGCGCAGCAGCTAACGACAAAAACACGCCATGCTTATGACGATCCTCTGGCACATATGCCAGTCCCATTTGTTGGCTGCTGCGCGGGGAGTTTTTTTCTACTGGAACACCACAGATCCGGATTTCGTCCTGAACTTGGGTATCTATACCATAGACCGCCTCTGCGAGTTCGGTTCGACCAGAACCAACCACGCCAGAAATGCCTAATATTTCGCCCGGATACACCTCAAAACTTATATTATGAAATACATTAGCAGATAGGTTGATCACCTCAAGAACGGGTTGCTCTGTGGTTTTATGGGTTTTGGGAGTGGCCGTTTCCTCAGGAACATTAAATTCTGCAGGAAGCATGGCTTCCACCAGCATCTCAGCGTTTAAGTTGGCTACTGGCTCTGACAAAACAAAGTTTCCATCCCTTAAAACGCTGACGCGGTCGGCGAATTCGAGCACCTCGCTTAGCCGGTGTGAGATGAACAGGATACCAATGCCTTTATCTGATAATGCGCGCATTTGTTCCGCCAATCGTTCTACTTCCCGGCTGGTGAGGGAGGATGTTGGCTCATCCAGAACAAGCACATTTGCTTCACGCAAAAGGCCTCGCACGATTTCTACCAATTGCTGATTGGCAATTGTTAGGTGACCTGCAGACAACGCGAGATCGACATTCATCCCGATGTCATGGGCGAGTCGCGCCGCTTCACGCGCGTTAGTCGCCGGATCACCAGAAAGTCCAATGGTCAAATTTTCAAGCACACTCAAGTTTGGAAACACATGGGGTTCTTGGGGAACCATATAAATTCCTTGAGCATGTGCGTCGGAGGGGCCTGACAAATTGGCGGTGTTGCCTTCAATTTCAATTTTACCCGCCGTTGTCTGGTAGGCGCCAGACAGGATTTTAACGATCGTCGATTTCCCAGAACCATTCCCACCTAATAGCGCATGGATTTCACCAGGATTGATGTCAAAATCAATGCCTTTGAGAACGGGACCCCCGTCAAATACCTTCCATACCCCATGAAGGGAAATCAAAGGTACTTCTTCGACATCACGTTGAAGCCCTTTAATCATTTGCGCGGTCCTTGCGATCGGGCATCACCAATTGATAAAAATCCTTATTGCGCGGCCCCACCATCAACCCTTCAAGCCCTGCAACTGTTTCTTTGTAATGGCTGGTTTTTCGGTGCGCATCCACCGCTTCTTCCGATTCAAAGACCTCATAGATAATAAAGTGATTTTCGTCCTGGGGATCCTGAAGGGTGTCAAAACGGTAATTTCCCGGCTCCTGAGTTGTCCCTTCGTAGTTAATGCGCCACACCTTGAGAAAATCTGCAACATGGCCAGGCTTAATATTGATGTGAACAAATTGGACGAACATATCTGCAATCTCCTCTTGGAACCACAACGGGCATTTTAGTGTGTCTGTTTGTGACACGGGCTTTAACTCCAATCGCCCAACACACCCTGCGAAAAAAAACTCAGCAACCAGGTTCCTGCGTCTCTTCCCTTGTCGCAGCTGGTTTCAGATAGCAGCTACAAACAAAGGCATGTTGAACATATGATATAAGTCAGCACATATGATCATTTGAGTCAAGAAACCAAATTTCTCAAACTCAACTGACGTGAGAAATTGGGGTTGACGCACCAAGAAGCAACACTGTATTCAATAGGTCATGAACACTTAACGATCAAATGATCACTTCTCATGTTGTAAGGATCTGGAATCTTATGCAGAACGAACACGAGCAAAGGCTTGATTTTGGCGGCGATACCGAAGAGCTTGTCGCCCAGGTAGCTTGGTATTACTACAATGACGGCCTCACCCAGAGCAATATCGCTGAACGGCTGGGGCTTTCGCGGATCAAGATTTCCAGACTGCTCGAAAAAGGCAGGCAAAACGGTTTGATCCAGGTGCGCATCAACTCGCCCTATGAGGGATGCTTGAAACTC
>JAJRRG010000199.1 GCA_024279675.1 Alphaproteobacteria bacterium | reverse complement strand
AGCAACCCCAAGGGCGCCGATACAAATAAATACTAAAATCCCCAAGATGAGAGGTGACATATGTTTTCCCCCTTAAGCGGATTGTGGATTGTCAATGTTGGCATCTTCAAGCGCCCGAACCAAAGCTGCTTCCTCGTTGAAATAACGGGCGCGTTCTGTGACTTTTGGCTTGGTGATGCCGGTCGAGCGATGTTGCCCGATAATATTGGAATTTTCGTCCTCGCCCAAAATATCGTAGAGGAAAATGTCCTGCGTCACGATCACGTCCCCTTCTAGCCCAAGGATTTCTGTCACATGGGTGATCCGGCGTGAACCATCGCGTAAACGGGCGGCCTGGACTACCACATCAATTGAGGACACAATCATCTCACGAATGGTTCTTGAGGGTAGCGAATACCCTCCCATGGTAATCATGGATTCAAGCCGCGCCAAAGCTTCACGGGGTGAGTTGGCGTGCAAAGTTCCCATGGAGCCATCATGGCCCGTGTTCATGGCCTGCAGCAAATCAAACGCCTCTGGCCCACGAACTTCACCCACAATAATACGTTCAGGGCGCATACGCAGACAGTTTTTGATCAAATCGCGCATGGTGATTTCACCCTCCCCCTCAAGATTGGGCGGACGGGTTTCAAGGCGCACCACATGGGGCTGTTGCAGCTGCAATTCAGCGGAATCTTCGCAGGTAATAATCCGCTCATCCTTGTCAATGAAGGCCGTTAGACAATTGAGCAATGTTGTTTTGCCCGAACCTGTTCCCCCGGAAATCAGGATATTTGCCCGCACACGCCCCATAATACGCAACAAATCAGACCCAGCGGGTGAGATTGAGCCAAACTTGACCAATTGAGCAAGGGTGAGTTTGTCCTTCTTAAATTTACGAATGGTCAAAGCGGCCCCATCAATAGCCAGAGGTGGCGCAATAACGTTTACGCGCGAACCATCGGGCAGGCGCGCGTCGCATATGGGGGAAGATTCATCAACACGGCGTCCCACCTGGGACACGATACGCTGGCACACATTCATCAAATGCGCATCATCACGGAACCGCACATTGGTATTTTTTACCCGTCCACCCACTTCAATATAACAAGACTGGGAGCCGTTGACCATGATGTCAGAAATATCGTCCCGCGCCAAAAGGGGTTCAAGCGGCCCATAACCAAGGACATCATTACAAATATCATCGAGCAAATCCTCTTGCTCTGAGATGGTCATAATAATGGATTTCAAAGAAATAATTTCAGCGACAATATCCCGAATTTCTTCGCGTGCCGCTTCTATTTCCATTGTTGCCAATTGGCTTAAATCAATGGAATCTATCAGTGCATTAAACACCGTGGATTTTGTATGATAGTATTCTTCATCATGGGCAGCTGCGCTGTCATCGTTTACGTTAAAGCTACTATCGCTTACCTTTTCAGCAGTGGCACTTAAGGTATTTGATGTATCATCAGCACTGCTTTGCGCCGCAGAGTTGGCGGCAAGGGCGCTCGAAACCTCCTTGGTCGCGGGCGCAACTGGAGCAACTTGTGTTGGGTTTTGTGTATTGCCCCCAAAGCTTTTACGTTTTCCAAACATCTAAATACCCTGTTGCACAATTATGCTTTTTTAAGTTTTTTGAGAAGTCCGGACAAATCAAGCTTGCCCATCTTTTGGGTCGCTTGAGGAATTTCACGCCCGGTAATCTTTGCTGAAATCGTGCCAAATGCCTCGTTGGCCTTAGAATTTGCCGATACCTCAGCAATCATTTGACCATTATTGGCCGCAGTCCCAAACAGGGCAGCGTCAAAGGGAATTTGTTCAATAAGTTCACAATCAATTGCCGAGGCAAATTCTGCAGGGGAAATTTCTGGCCGTTTAGGCAGACCAACTTTGTTGAGCACCAACAAAGGGGAGCCTTCCGTTGGTCGCAGGGCCCGGATTGAATCCGCCAATCCTTTGGCATTGCGCAAATTGGCCAAATCCGGTTCGGCCACAATTACAACCTCATCCAACACACTCATGGTCTTGCGAACCCAACCATTCCACACATGGGGAAAATCAAGAAAGATCAAAGGAATTGTGGATTGAAGCAGCTCAATAGTTTTCTCAAAATCACCCTGTGCCAAATCATAGGGTTTTTCCAGTGTGCCGGGTGCCGCCAAAAGATTGATATTGTTTGCAGCTTTGGAAATCAAACGATCCAACATCACCGCATCAAGGTTTTCCTGCGCATCGATTGCATCTGCAATGCCGTTGGGCGGGTCCTGATTAAAATTTAACCCCACCGTACCAAAGGGCAAATCCATATCCACGATCAGAACTTCCTGGCGTAGAGTTTGTGCTGCAATCCAAGCTGAGTTATGGGCTGTCGTGGATGAGCCAGACCCACCTTTTGCCGGAACAAACCCCATGACACGGCCAACAGGGGCCGCATCCTCACCCACAAATAATTCGGCTATGGCAAATACAATTGTGTTCGCATCTGTTGGCAATACGATATATTCGTCCACCCCAGAGCGAATAAGCTCGCGATATAGCAGAACATCGTTCACATGCCCCAGCACAATAACATGGGTGTTGGGGTCACAAAATTCGGCTAATTCTTCAAGCGCCGCTGGAATATTCTCAGGCGATAAAGAGGTTTCAACCAAAATAAGATTAGGGGTTGGGTTCGACCGATAGGTCTCCACAGCCCCCTGAATGGATCCATTGTGAGTGGTCAAGGCAACCTTTGACATACGTCGATCGTTCATTGCAGATTCAATGAGTTGTGCAGTTTGCGAGTTCTCACAAAAAGCCTGAACCGTGACCCGTGGAATCATGCGCGTACCGGACAGATGGCCCGGTTTCTCTGACCCAGTTTTTCCACTTTTACTATTAAACACGTTCATTTTTACTCTTCCAATTAACGCAAAGGCTTAAAAATTCTCGCCTTACCTAGTCCAGAACAAACCCAACAGAACCATTCAACTGACCGGTTGAGCCTTCACCCACCCCATAGAGCCTTTGCATATGCCCTAAAAAGATTGCTTCAGCGTCACCAGAAAAGTTCATATTGTCTGTAGGTAGGCGAACTTGACCCCCCGGATGGGCCAGCACTGGTGTCACCAAAATCAATAATTCAGTTTGGGAACGTACAAAATCGCGGGAGCGGAACAACGCCCCAAGAATTGGAATATTACCAACTCCGGGAAGTGAATTGAATTGTTGGCGCACCTTGTCTTCAATAAGGCCGGCAATGACCAGAGTTTGCCCCGCCTGCATCTGCACGGACGTTTTGGCTTCACGCTCTCGGGTTGCTGGGATTGTTATACCCCCCGCATTAAACCCGCCTTCTGTCGTTGGTTCAGAAACCTTTGTTTCCACATCAAGGGAAATTATGCCGTTGGAGCGAACCACAGGGCTAAAATTAAGTCTGACGCCAAATTCCTTGAATTCAAAAATTATCTTACCAGCGTCAAAACCAACAGGAACAGGATAGTTACCCCCCGCCAGAAATTCTGCAGTGCCGCCGGAAATAGCCGTCAATGTTGGCGATGCCAATGTCCGCAATGCCCCCCGGCGTTCAAGGGCGCGTAACGTCGCTTCAATAGCGATGCCGCCCGCGTTATACCCGGCGGTAAATGTATTAGGCGCAGCCACATTTGATGCACCACCAATTGGGGGCGCTGATATTAAGCCCGTTACTAAATCGCTCAAGTTCAGCGAGGCGCTTAAATCAATGCCCAATTGGCGCACAGTTTCGCGTTGAACTTCGGCCACCGTAACTTTTAGCATCACCTGTTGGGCACCTGTTACGGTGATAACGTTGGCGACATTATTTTCACCACCGGCAAACTGAGTGGCAATCGCAACCGCTTTATCAATATCGTCGGAGGAATTTGCCGTGCCTGAAAGCACGACACGCTCACCGAACGAAGCGACCTGAATATTTGTCCCCGGCACGATGGTGCGGATGGCGTTCACTAGGGCAGACACATCATTTAGAACTGAAATTTCAATAACGGCAATCTGGTTGCCATTACTATCAAGGAAGAAAATATTTGTTTCACCAACTTCCTTGCCCTGAATAATTGCGGAGCGCTGATTGCGTAAAATAGCCCCGGCAATCCCTGGTTGAGAAACGATCACCTCGCTTACAGCGCGAGGCAAATCCACGAGCAGAGATTTGTTCAACCCCAGTTGAACATGTTGCGATCCACCCACGGAGGATATGCGCACACTACCGCCATTTTGAGCAATGGCTGAACTGACAAACAGGCTTGAAAGACCCAATACTATAAAAATACCAATGGCCATGGCCCTCAGAAAATCTAGGATTTGTGCTGATAACAAGGGGCGTTTCCGCCTTAAAGTCCGGCCGGTCATTTTTGCACCCAATGGGGAATAACCGCTTTTATATGTTTTAAGCATTTTCATATCTCACAAATCATGAAAGTGGAATTAGCGGGTCATAACCCTCGGGCATTAACTGTCCATCCGGGCCTGGGTTGGGGGAATAACCGGTACTATCTGAACTAGCGCTGTCCGCAGGGAATGCATCTCCGGGAAAGGAGGGCGCAAATACAGCAGGTTCAACACCTGTTTGATCTGCGACCGGTGCGCCTTGTTCAACAATTGTTGTCGCCGCTGTATTGGTTTCAACACCAAAGCGAATAAGACGAATTGGCTGGTTGCTGGCTTGCAACAACCCCTCATCAGCGCTGGGGGCAAAGTCTGCAACAGAGCGAAGAACTAACGTCAACTGACCACTTGAGGCCGCCCCAATAATGGTTTCGCTTTGCCCCGGACTTAACTCAAGGGTTGCAACCGTTTGATCGCCAAAAACTTGGGATTGTGGGTCAGTAGGATCCGGGTTGCCCGCACTTGCGCCTGCTTCTCCCAATCGTTTGCCAATGGCTAAAACCTTTACATTGGTCAAAATGGTTCGCGTACCAGACCCGGCTGTTGTGCGCTGTGTGCTCACCACATCAACCCGATCATTGGGGACAATATAGCCACCCGCCCCGGATTCAGCGCTTACCCCGACGGAGACAGCGCGCATTCCCTGTTGTATGACAGCGGATAAATATCCTTGATCTGAACGTACAAGCTTTGCCTCACGAATAGGCTCACCGACAAATATTTCAAATCGAGCAACGGTTCCCACCATTTGCGTTGGCGCATCAGGAATGACGTCTGAGGTAATATATTCGGGGCGCACCGCACCTTCTGGCCAATCCTGCCATGAAACAAGGGACGCTGTCAGACGTTGACCAACACCAATTGTAGCGGTCGCAATCAGAACCTGACGCTTGGCTTCCTGTCTAACCTCGGTCGTTTGAATAATTTGGGTCGAGGGGGCTTCACCTCGTGTTGCCAGAAAGGCCGCTAACCCGCCCGTCACAACAGCAACTAACAACAACAACATACGCGCCGGTTTCATACCAAAACTCCGATTATCTGAACCATTAGATTCAGTTTCATTCGGTGCGAGTATCAACTTAAAGGGTCAAGTTTTGGTTAACCGAATGTTT
>JAJRRG010000198.1 GCA_024279675.1 Alphaproteobacteria bacterium | reverse complement strand
TTTGAGCAAAGGGCGTCAACAATTTAAGGGCGAATTGCCCGGCGGTAAGTGGTTTTTTGTTGGCATTGCAGCGGCGGCACTGATTTTTTGGGGTTCGCAGGCGATTTATACCGTCGATCCACAGGAAATTGGCGTTGAGTTACTGTTTGGCAAGCCCAAGGACGTGCTGTCCCAACCGGGTTTACATTTCCATTTTTGGCCCGTCGAAACAGTAGAAAAAGTGGTGATCACTGAAAATCAAACACGTATCGCTTCTACCAATGGTGGGCGCGCGGGTTCGGACGATGGCTTGATGCTTACGGGCGATCAGAACATTGTTGATGTGGCTTTTTCTGTGTTGTGGCGGGTAAATGTACCGGCTGATTATCTGTTTAACGTAGAATCTCCCGACGCGATGGTGCGCAAAACAGCCGAAAGCGCCATGCGCGAAGTTGTTGGTCGCCGTCCAGCGGATGACATTTTCCGTGACGATAAAGCGGGAATCATTCTTGAAGTGCAAGCGATTACCCAGGAAATTCTGGATTTCTATGGCACAGGCGTTGGTATTACCAAAATCTCCCTTGAAGGGGTGAAGCCACCGGCTGAAGTGGCGGATGCATTTGATGAAGTGCAACGTGCTGAGCAGGATGAGGATCGCTTCCAGGAAGAAGCACGCCAATACGCTAACACACTTTTGGGTTCGGCCAACGGGCAAGCGGCACAGATCACACAGGCCGCTTTGGCTTACAAAGATCGCATCGTAAAAGAGGCGGAAGGTGAAGCCGCGCGCTTTATCTCAGTGTATGATGAATATGTTAAATCTCCAGAGGTCACGCGTAAGCGTCTTTATCTGGAAACCATGGAGCAGGTACTGGGTACTTCTAATAAGGTGATTATTGAAAATGGCTCTGGAAACGGTGTTGTTCCTTATCTTCCCTTACCTGAACTCAACTCCAGACGGACAGGGAATTAAGCGTTATGAGCAGTAATAAACTTACATTTATTCTAATTGGCATTTTGGCCGTTGCCTATGTCATTTTTTCATCCCTGTTTGTGGTCAATGAACGCCAACAGGCCATCGTCACCCGCTTTGGGGAGATCACACGTGTTCATACAGAGCCTGGGGTCTATTTCAAAGTGCCAACCGACATCATGGAATCTGTACAGATTATCGAAGATCGTCTGCTTCATTATGATCTGGCCGATATTGTTGTTCAGGTTAAGGGCGGCAAATTCTATAATGTGGATGCGTTTGTAACCTATTCGATAGACGACCCTACAAAGTTTCGCCAATCTGTTCAGGGGAGTCTTTTGGTCCTTGATCGTCGGATTGACACACGTTTTAACGCCGCTCTGCGTCAGGTCTATGGCTTGCGCGAATTTAGTGCGGCCTTGAGTGTGGCGCGTGCAGAAATGATGCGTGAAACACGTGATCTTATGCGTGCGGATACGGTGCAGCTTGGTGTCAATATCCTTGATGTGCGCGTGTTGCGGACTGATTTGACCGATGAAGTGTCGGCACGGGCCTATGAACGCATGCAGTCTGAACGTCTTGCAGAAGCGGCGCGTTTGCGGGCTTTGGGTCAAGTTCTGGCGGCGCAGTTGAAAGCTATTGCTGATCGTCAGGCGATTGAGATTGTTGCGACTGCAAATAAGGATTCCGAGATTACACGGGGTCAAGGTGATGGGGAACGTAACCGGATATTTGCTGAAGCTTACAATCAGGATCCTGAGTTTTTCGAGTTTTATCGTTCGTTGCAAGCGTATCGTCATGCGATTGGCGGGGATGATACGTCGTTGGTTCTGTCGCCGGATACCGAGTTCTTCAAGTATTTTGCATCTGGTGGAACTTTATTGGACACGCCGAACTCTGTGGAAACTTCTGTCTCTGAGCCGGAAACTTCTGCAAACCAAAATTCGGAAGTTACAACTGATACTACTGCGCCGGTAACTGCGCAATAGTGAACGATCTGTTTGCAGCGCTCGCTTTGGCTGTGGTTGTGGAGGGTTTGCTTTATGCGGCCTTTCCAACTCAGATGAAGCGAGCGCTGGCTTCATTGCTTGAAACCCCCAATTCAAGTCTTCGTGTGGTGGCCTTGTCATTTGCCGCGGCGGGGTTAGTTGTGCCTTATCTTATTCGAGGATAGGGCTTTTACGCTTATGGGGTTGTCGGTTTTTATAAAAATCAGAAATTTGGTCGCGGGGGTGTTGGGTATTGTGCTCTTGCTGGGTGCAAGCGTGGCCTTGGCACAATTTGAAAGTCCCAAATCCGTATCCGTGCTGGCAGCGGCGCTTTCCCCGGCGGTGGTCAACATCGCAACATCGCATCCGGTGGCCGGGGGTGGGGGCGATGCCTTTCCTGAGTTTGGCCCCGATACGCCCCTTTATGAACTGTTCAACGATATTAATCCAAATTCAGGCGAGGGGCAGGAGCGCATGGGTGAGGCTCGCTCCCTTGGTTCTGGGTTTATCATTTCAGAGCAGGGTTATGTCATTACCAACAGCCACGTGATCGCTGGTGCTTCAGAAATTTTGATATTCACCACAGATGGCGAACGCTATGTGGCGGAACTAATGGGGGCAGATCAAAAAACCGATTTGGCCCTGTTGCAGATTAAGACCGATGAGCCGGGTAAATTGTTCAATTACGTAGAATTTGGCGATAGTGACGGCGCGGAAGTTGGTGATTGGGTTATGGCAATTGGCAACCCATTTGGTCTTGGCGGCTCGGTGTCTTTGGGCATTGTTTCAGCGCGTAACCGCAATATCAATGCGGGGCCATATGATGATTTCATCCAGACAGATGCGGCGATAAATCTGGGCAATTCGGGCGGCCCTTTGTTTGATATGAACGGGGATGTTGTGGGTATTGTGACAGCAATTATTGCCTCAGGGGGGAATTCGCGGGGTATTGGCTTTGCCATACCAAGCAATCTGGCGCAGCCGGTTCTGGATCATTTGATCGCATTTGGGGAAGTGCGACGTGGATGGCTGGGTGTGGGCATTGATGAGGTCACGCAAGAAATTGCAACCTCGCTGGGTATGCCTGACGCGCGCGGTGCTGTGGTGCGTGAGGTCACACGAGGCGGCCCCTCCGAGGGCATACTTGAGGTGGGTGACGTCATAGAGATGTTTGGATTTAATACAATCAACAAGGTGCATGACTTGCCTCGATTTGTCGCGCAAACCCCCATCGGGGAACAGACATGTGTACAAGTGTTTCGTGAGGGAAGATCGATTGATTTGATTATCCAATTGGGTGACTTACGCGAGGGCGAGCAGATTATTGCTTCTAATCAGATATCCATTGGTGAGCAGAATAGTGAAGTAACGCCAAATGTTTCGGTGAAGGCAATTGGACCGAGAGTTTCCATACAAAACCGGGAGGTGCTTGGGTTCGCGCTGATGGAATTAACCGATGAAATTCGTCAAACCATGGGTCGGGGGCGTAATGCTCAAGGGTTGCTTGTGACGTGTACCTCAGGTCAGTCTCAGGCATTTATGCGGGGCGTTCGTTCGGGCCAGTTACTGGAACAGATCAACAAGGTAGATGTGCAAACTATTGCCGAGTTTGAAGCGATTTTGGCTGAGGCCATTGCTAGTGAGGATGAAACAATCCTGCTGACACTCACAGATTCAAGCGGTATTACGTTTGCCCCACTGCTTGATTTGCCTTAGAGCCTTTCATGTTTTGATAGAGTCAAAACGAGGCTCTAGTTTCTTTATGTTGCCGCCGTTGGTCGCTTACGCTCCCGACCCCGGCACCCCCGCCTGTTTGTTTTGACCATGTCACTGATAATTGTAACTGACCTATCGGTGACATGCACTGATCCGATAAAGTACATGGGGGCGCAATTCGTTACCCTCTGGGACATTAGGATTGTCAAAATCGCCATCCAAATCGCGGGTCATGCCGATTTTTTCCATCACCCGTTGAGAGGGAATGTTGATCTTTGCGGTAATGGCAACGATTTCTTCAAGGCCCAATGTTTCCCATGCGTAAGTTAGGCACGCTTCTGCGCCCTCAGGGGCCAATCCTTTGCCCCAGAAATTAGGGTGAAGCGCCCAGCCAATTTCCACGTTAGCAGTGCCTGAAATTGCGGCTTGTGTTGTATCATCAACTTTACTTAGCCCAATGATCCCGGCAAATTGACCGGTTTGCTTTAGCTCAGCGGCAAGAATTCCAAAGCCATCTCGTTTGAGTTGGGCGCTGAATTTAGCAAGATTTTTATTGCATTTGGCTTTGTCCATTTTTGCCGGATAATAACGCATGGCCGCCTCATTGGCCCCGATTTGAGCATAGGGTTCCCTGTCCGCATCCTTGAAGGGCCGCAAAATCAACCGTTCCGTTTCAATAATTGTTGGTAGAATCATCGAACGAATTCTTCTTCATTATACCCCTGTAAATAGAGGAGGGCCGTCAAGTCGCCATGTTCGATTTTATAGGGCGCGGCCGTAGCCACCGCCGGTTTTGCGTGGCATGCAACACCCATGCCGGCCTCTTTAAGCATTGGCAAATCATTGGCCCCATCGCCAACACACATGCTGTCATCCGGGGTGATATTTAGGGAAGCCGTCAGCTGTGCAAGCCGGGTAACTTTGCTGGCGCTGTCGATTATGGGTGGGATGACATTGCCGGTTAAATTTTGCTCCGCATCAAACTCCAACACATTGGCAACTGCCTCGTCAAAGCCAATACGTTTGGCGAAATAGTCGGCAAACAGGGTAAAGCCCCCCGAAACAAGGGACGTAAACGCCCCATATTCACGCATAGTTTTGACCAGAACACGCCCGCCAGGGGTGAGGCTAATGCGTTCGCGCCTCACTTCTTTGATGTTTTCAAGGCTGAGGCCCTTGAGCAAGCTAACCCTTGTGGCCAGCGACTCCTTAAAATCCAGCTCCCCGCGCATGGCGCGTTCGGTGATGGCGGCAATTTGTGGCTTAATGTTAAGGGCATCGGCCAACTCATCAATGCATTCCTGCTCAATCATGGTGGAATCCATATCGGCCAAGAGTAATTTCTTGCGGCGGTTTTTCCGGGGAACACTCACGATATCAACCGGAAGGTCCCCGATGATTTCCTTGGCAACACTCACGCTGTCATGGCTTTTTGGTCCGATAATTTCAAAGGCAATCCTTTGGGCGAGCCAATTGATTTCGCCCCCTGTCTGTTGATGAATCGTTTTCATCATATCCGGTGTTAAAAGGGGCTGGTCTGGATTGGTGATTAAACATAAAACAGTCATAGGATATTATCTCAAACATTGAAGAAAGCAGCCATGGTAAAGCGTGCAATTCTGATAGCGGGTTCAACAGCAA
>JAJRRG010000197.1 GCA_024279675.1 Alphaproteobacteria bacterium | reverse complement strand
TCATTCAGCTCCGACGGCCATTCGTGCGCTTATGGGGGCAGGGGATGAGTTTGTTGAAAAGGCTGATCTGTCCTCCCTTAAGATCATTGGCACTGTTGGCGAACCCATCAATCCAAATGCATGGATTTGGTATTATGAAAAAGTTGGCCATTCCAAATGCGTTGTTGTTGATAGCTGGTGGCAAACTGAAACTGGCGGCTCGATGATTACAGCGTTCCCTGGCGCTACACCCACCAAGCCGGGGTCGGCAACCAAACCCTTCTTTGGAGTTGAACCTGTGGTTCTTGACCCCAATACGGGGGAAGAAATCACAAGTATGGAGGCCGAGGGTGTTTTGGCGATCCGCAATTCATGGCCGGGGCAGATGCGCACTGTTTATGGGGATCATGAGCGTTTTGTTTCCACCTATTTCGAGCAGTATAAGGGCTATTATTTTAGTGATGATGGCTGTCGGCGCGATGCGGACGGGTATTACTGGATAACCGGTCGTGTGGATGATGTGCTTAACGTTTCCGGACACCGGATGGGGACGGCGGAAATTGAAAGTGCGTTGGTTTCCCATGCTCAAGTTTCAGAGGCTGCTGTCGTGGGCTATCCCCATGACATTAAAGGGCAGGGCATTTATTGCTATGTCACCTTGATGGAAGGCGTGACGCCAAGTGATGAACTGGTTGCTGAGTTGAGAGGGTGGGTGCGCAAGGAAATTGGCCCGATATGCACACCTGATCTTATTCAATATGCGCCGGGTCTTCCCAAAACCCGTTCGGGCAAAATCATGCGCCGAATTTTGCGAAAAGTAGCCGCTAATGATTATTCAAATTTGGGGGACACCTCAACTCTGGCTGATCCAAGTGTGGTCGATCAACTGATTGAGAATCGTAAAAATCGGTAAGTCCTGACTCTAAGCCCAGACTTTAACATATGCGATAAGAGAGAAACCCGGCCTAAGTGTCGGGTTTTTTTCTTTATTACAAAGAGCACCCAAAAATTTCATAGTTTTCTGCCAAACTTGATAAGTATCAAATATAGGATGCTCGCTCTTTGCAAAATCAAATGGAAAACAAAGATTTTTCACTCCATTCCCCGCGCCGTTCCCCTTGGCGTGATGATGTGGGGCGACTGGATACTGACTGGATTGAGCGGGTTCGTGAGCTGATTGCCCACGACGGGGCCGCCGAGTTGCGCGAGATGATGGCGCCTTTACTAGAGGCGGATGTCGGGGATGTCCTAGAGGCGCTAAACAGCGCCAATCGTCTGGCATTGATCAAGATGCTTGGGGATGAATTTGATTATTCCTCGCTCACCGAAGTTGATGAGGTGGTGCGGGTTGAGTTGATCGACCAATTGCCAAATTCCGAAGTGGCGCGCGGCGTTTCCAATATCGAAAATGATGATGCGGTATTTATCCTTGAGGATATTGAAGAGACAGATCGCGATGCTATTTTGGCCCTGGTGCCGGAATTTGATCGGCTATCGTTGCGACGCTCTCTGGACTTTCCAGAGGATTCTGCCGGGCGGCGCATGCAGTGTGAATTTATTGCAGTTCCCCCATTTTGGACGGTGGGGCAGGCCATCGACTATATGCGCGGGGAGGAGGGACTTCCAGAGGAATTTTACCAGCTATATGTCATTGACCCGGACTATTCTTTGCTGGGAACGATTTCGCTGGATAGGATTTTACGTGCAACCCGACCGACTGTCATTTCAGATATTATGGATGATCAGGTTATTGATGTGGCCGCCACCGAAGATCAGGAGGATGCGGCGCGCATATTTGAACGGTTTGATCTGGTGGAGCTGGGAGTTGTGGACGAAAGCAATCGGCTCGTTGGGGTCCTGACCATTGATGATATGGTTGATGTTATCCATGAGGAAGCGGAGGAAGATATTCGTTTGCTTGCCGGGATCGGGGACGAGGAAGTTTCCGATGGTGTTTGGGAGGCTGTGCGCTCGCGCACGCCTTGGTTGGTGGTGAATTTGGCGACGGCTGTGCTGGCGTCAATGGTGATTGCCCGGTTTGATGTTAGTCTGCAAAAAATGGTGGCGCTGGCCGTGTTGATGCCCATTGTTGCATCAATGGGGGGTAATGCTGGAACCCAAGCGATGACGGTGACAGTGCGCGCTATTTCGACCCAAGATTTGGATCAATTTAATATACGCCGGTTAATTATGCGCGAAACATTGGTGGGCTTGGCCAATGGGGTGATTTTTGCTGTCATAACGGGGTTACTGACCGCGATCTGGTTTGCCAATATTTTGCTTGGCGTGGTGATTGGCGTTGCAATGGTTGTAAATATGTTGGCGGCAGGGATCGCTGGAATTCTTATTCCTTTGGGATTGAACCGTTTTGGTGCCGACCCCGCTGTTGCTTCCAGCGCTTTTGTGACAACAGTCACTGATGTTGTTGGGTTTTTTGTGTTTTTAGGGCTTGCTGTGCGCTGGTTTGGACTGAGCTAAAACATCAAAAATCTTTGTCCGTAGTTGCCAAATGGGCCCGATTATCGGCCTTAAAATGCACCTCACGAGAAAAGTTTTCCACCGAAAATAAAAACAGGTTGCCAGAAGCAATTTGCTTCGATATTGAGCGGTTAACAAAAAGTAAATTTTATGTGATTGCCCAACGTTGGGGACGCATAAATTGTTTTCTCCTCAAGGATTTATTGATGCCTGGTCAAACTAAAACCATTTGTTGGCGTACTGCCAGCTGGACGTTTATCGCACTTTTGGGTTTCGGATTTGTAGTGAGCATTATCATCGGAAACTGATTTTTATAATTTTCCATATGGCGGCATGCGCCAATAAATTGATATAAGGGACATCCAAATCGGGTGTCCTTTTTTTATTTTGGAGTGCAGACATGAAATTATTCTTCGGTAACAAAAATTATTCTTCCTGGTCCTTACGCCCATGGCTGGTGTTGACGCATTTTGACATCGCATTTGAGGAAGAATTATTGTTGTTGAACGGCGAGGGCTGGAAGGCTCGACTGGTTGAAAAAACGCCGTTTGGTTTTGTGCCTTGCCTTCAAGACGGAGCGCTGAATATTGGCGAGACTATTGCGATAATTGAATATTTAGCTGACCGGTTTCCTGACAAGGATATTTGGCCGCAAGATATAAAACAACGTGCGTTGGCCCGTGCGGCATCGGCAAAAATGCATGCGGGTTTTTCAAACTTGCGGATGGCGGCACCGATGAACTTGCGCGCATCGCACCCTGGCCGAATAGCACGCGATGATATTGCTGGCGATATGGCGGAACTTGAAACATTACTTGGTGGGTTGTTGGACGCTTCTGGGGGGCCGTTTCTATTTGGGGAGTTTTGTGCGGCTGATGCCATGTTTGCCCCGGTAGCTGCGCGCGTTAGGACTTACGCCATTCCAGTATCAGCACAACTCCACAGTTACTTTGACGCCCTATATGGGCTTGAGGCTTTCAAAACATGGTTGGGGGATGCTTTGAACGAAACTTGGGTGGTTGGCGAAGACGAAATTGATAATCTGCAAGGCAAAACACAGGACAATTCCTAGTGCTTCATATCATTAAATTGTGTGTAGGAATTTCCTCTGTGGATGAGCTTATTTCCTATCGGGAGCCCCGGGGCATTCGGGTTGCTGGGGTCTCGGGGAATTGCCATGTTCATCGCACGCGGATGCGCCCAAAGCGGGGGGCCAAAATTATCGAATCCGGGTCCCTGTATTGGGTGATCAAGGGCGCTATTCGGTGCCGACAGCGTATCGTGAAACTGGGGTTTGAAACTGATCATGAAGGGAAGTCCTGTTGCGACATTATTATGGACCCTACGATTATCCGTACCATTCCTTATCCCAAGCGACCATTTCAAGGCTGGCGCTATTTATTGGCAAAAGATGCACCGGGTGATTTGAATGAGGGGAAAGAAGTGCACAATGATGCACAGCTTGCCGCTGAGTTGGCAGAGCTTGGTTTGATATAGCAGTTGCGCCTTTTTTTCATCTATTGCTACGTTCTTAAGCTGTTGCGTTAAGCACATCGATTAAGCACACTGGTTAAGCAGTTAACCCGATGCCTTAGTGTTATCACTTGTTTCTGTTTTGTATGGTGGCGTATGCTGATGCGAACAGGCCAAGTGGAGAACGTTGTGGGTTTTGACGGTGCACATGTCATAGTATTGGGTAACGAAAAGGGTGGTTCCGGTAAAACCACCACATGTTTTCACCTTGCAATATTTTTGCTCTATTCCGGGTTTCGGGTTGCCACCATTGATGTGGACAGCCGCCAGCAAACCCTTACTCAGTATATCCGAAACCGTCGCGATTGGGTGAATTCGCACAATTTATCGGTTCCCCAATCGACGCATTATCATTTGCCCCTTTCCAAGAGCGATTCCGTATCAAATAATCATCGGCTAGAGTTTGAAGTGTTTAGCCACGCTATTGCTGAGGTTGAAAGCGATTTTGATTTCATTTTGATTGATACGCCGGGGTTTGATACTAATTTGACGCGCTTGGCCCATTCCTTGGCAGATACGTTGATTACGCCACTTAACGATAGCCTTATTGATTTGGATGTACTTGCCCATATCGACCCCCAGACAGGCGCACCGCGCGAGTTGTCCCATTATGCACGGCTGGTTCTTAGGGCACGCAAAGAACGCTTGGCCGTGGATGGGCAGACAATTGATTGGATATTGGCGCGGAACAGAATTTCGATGCTTTCATCCCGCAATATGCGTCTAGTGCAAACGGGCATAAATCAGATTGCGCCTCGACTTGGCGCGCGGGTTGCCGAGGGGATCGGTGAACGGGTAATTTTTCGTTCTTTATTTCCAATTGGCATGACGGTTTTTGATCCAATTGAGGATCCGGGCAAGGGTGGAACACTATCGCTTTCACACAAGAGTGCGCATCAGGAATATCGTTCTCTTGTCAGCGTCTTAAATTTGCCAATTTCTAATCGCGCAAAAACGCGTTTTAGTGCTCGCGAAAAATGGGCGGAGTCAAACAATGGCGACCCCTTGCAATTTGAGCATATGTTGCCAAAAACGCAATAAGTAACAGCATTAAATTTCGTTATAATTGCCCATGATAAGCTGCACTGCGCGGGTACCATTTGGTGTGAATACATCCAATTCAATCGATGTTCTAGGTGTTACGATGCGGCGCGTGCGGGCTGATATGGTCATGACCATGGCAAGCAAATCAGAGGCGCTTGTGGTCTCAGTGTGATGTTGATCTTTAAAAGATATTGTATTGCACGCACTCCAAAAACTGGAACGGTTTTTCCGTGGAATTGCTGAACGGCCTACAAAGCTGGCCAGTTCGGTTAAAGTTTTCGTTTTACTCATTTTGGGCTACTCCTGAACTATACAAATGCACCAATTACGCGTCGTCAAAGTTAAAGGGTCGTCGTTTCGTTTTCTGATCGAGCTAGCTTTGAACTGCCAAGCAAGACATGTCGTTTTGTTTGATTTGCTCGCACATGGAAATTGCGCTTGCCCGCGCATTAAATCCTGTAAATCTTGCGCGATAGAATGTTTGTCCGGTTTTTTCAAACCGCTCGATATAGGGGCGGAAATTATTCAATTCACCAATCCGCTGGGTTGCTGTGTTGAGCAGGGTTTGGGCGATATCTTGGGAATGGGGGGCGCCAATCTGTACGACCCAAAAGGACCCTGTTTCAGTGTTGGCTGGGGGGGGTGTTGTGTTAACACTGCCGGATGTCATGAGATCGATCGCCTGGTTGGCCGAGCTACCTATTCTTACGGTCGTGCCGATGTTTGCGGGGGGCAATAGTGCTCTGACACCGCTGACTTGAGCAGAGTTTGAGTTGTTCGCATCCAGACTAAAATTATTGGTAATCCATTGCCCAAGAATGTCATCGGGGCGCGTCTGTACGGGGGTTGGCGGTATCAGGGCAATTGTGTTTGCTTGCGGGCTACGTGAGCTTGGTGAAGGTATCAGCTCTAGGGGCGGCTCAAGCAACGCAACGACAATTGGGGTTTGAACAATTGATGTTGAACTGGTGGGGGGGAGATGTACGGCTCTTGAGGCTAGAAGTGGTGCCGGGAGGGGGGCAGATTGCACGCTAATTGCTGATGCGGGAATGCTGGCAACCAATGTTGTTGCGGTGATAGGAACACTTGAAATCAAGGGCGTAACATTTGGCGCACCATCGCGCCCTGCTGGACGTGGGGCCGGCGTTACGGGCGTGTTGGCGGCGACTGCAAAATTATTTTGTGCCCCTTGAGCCCCGATTTTGGGAATAGCGGCCTGACGCCAATAACTTCCACGCCGCCCCTTGTCCATATACCGCCGAATAAGCTCACGTACTTTTGCATTGCGCGCGTTACCAGAGTCAAAACCAAATCCAACGACAACAATATGCCGGTTGTTCTGGCGTGCGGCGGTCAATAAGTTAAAGCCCGAGGCTCTTGTATAGCCGGTTTTGATGCCGTCTACGCCCCGTTCGCCCAACAATCGGTTGTGGTTTCCATATGTATTGCCCGCATAGGTGAAACTGCGGGTTTGGAAATATTCGTAATACCGGGGGAAGTGTTGAAAAATCGCCATACCAAGCTTTGCCTGATCGCGCACTGTGGTTACCTGACGGCTATTGTGCAAGCCCGAAGCGTTGGCATATGTGGTGCGGGACATGCCAAGGGCGCGGGCTGTTGCTGTCATGCGCCGGGCAAAAGCGGCTTCACTCCCTGAAATATGTTCGGCAATAACCCGGGCCACATCATTGGCGGATTTGGTGACCAATGCCTTTATGGCGTCTTCGACTTTGATGGTGCTGCCGGCGCGTAAATTTAATTTTGAGGGGACGGCCTGTGTCGCGTGGCGGGAGACAGTCATGCGGGTTGAAAGTCTTAGGCGGCCAGCCTCTAATTCCTGAAACAGGACATATAGGGTCATGACTTTGGTAACTGAGGCGGGATAGCGGGCGGAATCTGCCGCATATGAATAAAGCGTGTTGCCGGTTTTTGCATCAATCACAATACCTGCATAGGAGCGCGGGGCGGCTGTTGCCGGAGTGACAACGACGAGAAAAGCGGCGAAAAATATAAACAAATGGGCAAGAAGCTTGCGCAAGACATTCGTATACGAACCATAAACTGGCCGCTGGGAAAAAACAGTTTCGGACAAGGGCCCGTACTCCAACTCAACTAAACTCGGGCAAAAACACAACCCGTACACAACAAACAAAAAGGAAAAGTGCGCCCCAACTCGTCACTCAACCTAAATAACTTGAACCAAGATAGGGGCGGAGCGTTACGAACTTGTAAAAATGCGATGTATTTTTTTTAGAATTGGTCAACACTTCATTTACGGCACATAAATGCCACATCCCCCCTTAACAAGAGGGGGAAAAGTCTTACATAATGCAAACCATTGTGTTTCAACTTA
>JAJRRG010000196.1 GCA_024279675.1 Alphaproteobacteria bacterium | reverse complement strand
CGCCATTGATCTGATATTGGGTAATGAAACCCATGAAGCATTTCCCCCCAACCCCAACGGCTGATCCTGTGCTAAAAGATTGATCAAAGCATATGCCTGATTCGTTTGAGACAAAACTATGGCCGATGATCTAAGCACACCGCTGGGAAAGAAAAAGCCATCCTGGTTTAATTTTGAATTTTTGAAGAAAACCTATGAGCTGCCCCTTGGGCGGATTCTTTTTGGTCTTATTGGGTTAATCATTGTGGGCTTTTCCGCCCGGATTATCATGGTCGAAGAACCCATGGGCGGCCAACCAATTGTCGAAGTTCCCATCAATTCCATTCGTAATACAAATACATTGGCCAATGAAATTTCAAGCGAGCCGGATACTGGCTTATCCATTATTTCAGGCGATAATCGTGCACCTGAAATCATTGTCATTGCACAGGACGACGCCCCAACCCAGGAAATGCAAAACCAGCGCAATGAATTTGGCCTATTCCCCGCGCTTGCAGAACAAACCCAACACGGACCTATTCCCAGAATTTCCCCCGATGGCCTTTCCCCTTTTGCCGCCTATGCCCGCGCCTCAATTGGCCCAGAGGCCGCCGCCGGAAAACCACTTATTTCTATCATTGTTACCGGAATGGGTTTGAACGAAAGCGGTACCTTGGACGCAATTAATAATTTGCCAGACAATATTACTTTGGCCTTCGCCCCCTATGGTCGCGCCCTTGAACGCACAGTAGTTGCTGCACGCGAAGGGGGGCATGAACTAATGCTTGAAATCCCAATGGAGCCGTTTGACTACCCCAATTCCGACCCCGGCCCCCATACATTGCTAACCGGCCAACCTGTCCGGGCAAATCTTGACCGCCTATATTGGCTAATGGCTCGCATGGGTGGGTATATTGGCACCATCAATAATATGGGCGCTCGGTTTACCGCATCTGCAACAGATTTGGCTCCGTTTATGGAAGAATTGGGAAGCCGTGGCATTGGATATTTAGATGATGGCAGTTCAAACCGCTCCCTCACCCGGCAATTGGCCCGGGCAAATCAGGTTCCCTATGCGCGCGCTTCTTTGTCCCTTGATGAAAACCCTTCCCGCACCGCCATACTTGCACAACTACAAAATCTTGAAGTCTTGGCCCGCAAACAGGGGCAGGCAATTGGAGTCATTTCAGCCCTTCCTGTATCCATTAATACCCTCGTTAGTTGGGCCGCAGGGCTTGAAGAAAACAACATTGAACTCGTGCCAGCCAGCGCCTTAATGGGAAACTAAAATGACTAATCCTAAGAAACTTTATCGACCCAATGCAGGGGTCATGTTGTTCAATCGAGATGGCAAAGTATTTGTAGCCCAGCGCAAAGATTTGCCGATTAACTCGGCGGCCCCCCACATGGTTCACCCCTGGCAAATGCCACAGGGGGGCATCGATAAGGGCGAAAATCCTGAGACCGCCGCAATAAGAGAGTTGCGGGAAGAAACCTCTGTTGTGTCAACTCGACCTATTGGGGAAGTTCCAAATTGGTTAAGCTATGATTTCCCCACTGATTTGGCAAAGAAATTACTTAAGGGAAAATATGTTGGGCAACGGCAAAAATGGTTTGCCATGTTATTCATCGGAGACGAATCCGAAATCAACATCCACCAGCCCGATGGCGGTAAACACAAGGCTGAATTTTGTGAATGGCGCTGGGAAGATTTATCCAAGCTACCCGATCTTATCGTACCCTTTAAGCGCGATATATATCTCGAACTAACAGCCTACTTTGCTGATATCCCAGAAAAAATCCGTCGAGGAAGTGTTTCCTAAAGGATAAAATATTCTTGAGGCCAGAATGAAAAAGGCCGCCTCAAGGCGACCCTAATTTTATGCAAACAACTCTATGCAAATTGTATCACGAAATTCCAATTTGGATGAGACTTGAAGCCTAAAGCGTGTCTCGTGAAAAATGTGCAGCGGTTTAGGGATAAAAGACACGCGAAAACAACCAGCCCACCGGCGTGAGGTCTAATACGTATAAAGCATGTCGCGCAAATACCATCAAACGCGACATGCTTTAAGGTCAGGCCCCTAACGGGTCCCTAGAATTCATCCCACTCACTATCAACCGCCGCATTACCCTCTGATAAATAGGACTTTGCCGCCGCCTGAACTTTCGGGACGCTTTTCATCGGTGCTGATTGAACCGCCGGTACTGTGGGCGAATAGGACTTTGGCACCGCTGTATTTCTTTGTGCACCACCCGCCAACTTAAACACATCGACAATGCGGTCGAGTTCATCCACTTGATTGTCGGTCTGCTCAATCGCTGCGTTAGTTTGCTCAACCAATGCCGCGTTATGCTGAGTCATTTCATCCATTTGCCGAACAGCAATATTCACCTCATCAATGGATGAAGCCTGCTCACGCGACGCGCTGGCAATACTCGACATCAGGGCCGAGTTTTCCTGAATACCCGCAATCATACCCTTAAGCTTGTCCGCCGCTTCGCTAACAAACTTGGAACCAGATTCAACCTCTGTGGCACTCTGTTCAATCAAGGCTTTAACCTCACTTGACGCCTCCGCCGCAGACTGGGCCAGACGGCGCACTTCCACAGCCACAACCGCAAAACCCTTGCCCGCTTCACCCGCACGCGCCGCTTCCACAGAGGCATTCAAGGCCAGCAGATTGGTCTGAAATGCAATATCATCAATCATGCCGATAACATTGGAAATCTTGGCCGACGAGGATTTAATCCGCTCCATAGCCTCGGTGGTTTTCTCCACGGTTTGCCCTGTTTGTTCAGCGGTTTGGGCCAAAACTATAGACTTATCGCTGGCCGCATCCGCATCCATAGCGCTTTGCATAACGGTACTTGAAAGTTGCTCAACGGAGGCCGATGTTTCCTCAACCGTCGCTGCCTGCTTGGTGGTACGCTCACTCAAATCATTGGCCCCGGCAAGAATTTCGCCCGTTGCCGATTTCAATTCGCCCGATGTTGCCTGCAATTTTCCAACAATATCTGTAAGTTTTTCACCCACAGCATTGGTATCCGTTTTAAGCTTAGAAAACACGCCGCTATAGGTGCCAGTCATACGATTGCTGAGATCCGTACGCGCATACGCCGCCATAACTTCGCCAGCCTCATCAATAGGCTTGGCCACACTTTCAAGCAAAGAATTCATGCCCATAGCAAGCTTTTTATAGGCCCCAGTAAACTGCTCAGCATCCATGCGTTGTTCCAGATTGCCCTCACCAGCGCTTTGCACAAGTTTGTTAATCTCTTTGATAACACGCTCGACTATTTCATCACGGCCCGCCATTTGATCAATCGCACCGTTAATGCCCTTGATACTTCCCAAGAATGCACCATTCATACCTTCGGTACGAATTTTGCGATAATAGCGCCCCTCACTGGCAGCCTGCATTGCCAATGCAGATTCCCTGATAAATGCATCGTTGACATTTATCATGTCATTAAAATCATCCACCAATTGCTTCATATTTCCTGAAGCGCTGGGGAAAATTGCACGTTGTTCAAAATCGCCCATCCGCACATGACGGCTTACCTCAGTTACCCCGGCAATAATCTTTTGAATAGAAGCAATGGAGGTTATGGCCACAATAGACAGGCCAACAACGGCTACAGATATTAAAGGCATCACCCATATGGGCGGGTTAAGAAGTACGCTGGCGCCAGCGCCGGCAATGGCCAAAACGACCATGCTCACCAAGGCCAATTGTGCCTTAAAGAGAGAGGACATATTCATCATAATCAACGCCTTTCTGAGCCAGAATATCCATCAACAATTTGTAGGATGCCGCCACACTTTCCTTGCCGTTTTTGTGTTTGTTTTCTTCTTCAACTAGTGCCCCATAAAGCTTTTTGATTTCAGATACAGCTGTGGGCGATGGCTTCCGGCGATTTGAGTGATAACCAACAATGGCCCCACTTGCATCACGTGAAGCCGTGACATGGGCCAGTACCCAATAATAATCATCAAATTTAGTCGCATTGACCACATAGGCAAAAATTTCATTGCCAGATGATATTTTTTCCCAAAGTAACTTGAATATGCACCGCGGCATTGCGTCATTACGAATCATGGAATGCGGTTCACCCAGCACATCTTTTAGTTGGTACCCAGCAATATCCAGAAAAGCGCTATTTGCATAAGTCAACTTCCCCTTCAAATCTGTTTTGGAAACAATGAGATCATCATCCCCCATTATTTGTTCATTTCCTTCAAGCAGCAATTGAGCCTCCTCGGCCTTCTGAAATGCACCGTGTAAGCGCATCAAACCTGTTTATTGTCAGGAAAAATAACTACACAATTATACTTAACAAGCAGTTTACCACATACGAAAAAGGGAGCACCAAATGGCACTCCCTCATCAAATTATTTGGATAATTAGCGTCAAAAATTGGCTTAGTGGGTCCCCGAAGTTCCCGCCTGCGCCGCCTCAAGTAGAAGGTTTTTCCAACCATCAAGCACATTTTGCGCGATGTCTTTTGCCGTTAAATCTTCAGCCTTGTCTAAATCGCCCTGCGCAAGGGTAATTGCAGCTTCAACTTCAGATGTATCAAAGTCTGATCCAGCTTTCGCTTCCTCAGCCAAAATGGTTACACCTGCCGGAGAAATATCAGCAAATCCGCCCCGCACATAATATGTTTGGGTACCGCTTTCACGCACAACCGTTACAAAGCCCGGTTTAAGATTGGTCATCAGGGGCGCATGTTCACCCATAATGGTGAAATAGCCCTCTTGTCCAGGAATAGAAACCGATTCCGCATTATCTGATAAAACCAGATGTTCTGGAGAAACAATT
>JAJRRG010000195.1 GCA_024279675.1 Alphaproteobacteria bacterium | reverse complement strand
CGTTGGCTTTGAACAACTGATTCCAAAATTGGCAACATGGCCTGAAGATTGGAAAGTTTTTTCTCGTGAAGAAGGATCAACGGATCTTCTAGATCAGCTGTCATTTTTTCCGCATTGGTCACAAAGTATGGTGACAAATATCCGCGGTCAAACTGCATGCCTTCAACAACGTCAGTTTCTGTTTCCAAAGACTTGGCTTCTTCAACAGTGATCACGCCTTCGTTGCCAACGCGTTGCATTGCGTCTGCAATTTGGTCGCCGATTGCTGCTTCGCCGTTGGCAGAGATGGTGCCAACCTGAGCAATTTCAGCTTCAGATTTAACGATTTTTGTGGAGGCCATCAGGCTTTTAACAACTTCACCAACCGCTAGGTCGATGCCGCGTTTTAGATCCATTGGGTTCATGCCCGCAGCAACGGCTTTTACGCCCTCATTGACGATGGATTGAGCCAAAACGGTGGCAGTTGTTGTTCCGTCACCAGCTTCGTCATTGGTTTTGGAAGCCACAGCACGCACCATTTGTGCGCCCATGTTTTCAAACTTATCTTCAAGTTCGATTTCTTTAGCAACAGTTACACCATCTTTTGTGATGCGTGGTGCGCCAAAAGATTTGTCAATGATGACATTACGACCCTTTGGGCCAAGTGTTACTTTTACCGCGTTGGCAAGAATGTTGACGCCGCGCAACATTTTGTCGCGGGCTTCGGTGGAGAATTTTACTTCTTTAGCAGCCATTATATGAGCTCCTGAATTTGAATTAAATAAATAAGGGGTTTGCCGAAAAAGCTGATTTAGCCTTCGATAACGCCCATGATGTCACTTTCTTTCATAATCAACAGCTCGTCGCCGTCGACTTTGATTTCTGTGCCAGACCATTTGCCAAAAAGTACACGGTCGCCTTTTTTAACATCAGGGGTGATGTATTTGCCGTCTTCGTCGCGGGCGCCAGGGCCAACAGAAACGATAACGCCTTCGGAAGGTTTTTCTTTTGCAGTATCGGGAATGATGATGCCGCCGGCAGTTTTTTCTTCGCTATCAACGCGAGAAACAACGACCCGGTCGTGTAGGGGACGAAAGCTCATGTTTGATCCTTTTTGTGGTTGTTGGCCAGTGACTATTCAAATGGCCAAGTTGGTTAAAAGAAATGCTTGTTAGCACTCCCTATTATAGAGTGCCAATCATTCACCGGGGATATAGGTGTGGGGGGGAGCAGAGTCAAGGTTGTGAGGGACGATCACTTTGTCTTTTAATTTGAGTTTTTAGGTGTGGTAAATTCGATCTCCAAAAAATCTAGATGAGCACGAAGATGGTAGAAAGCAAATTTTGCCCTGAATTTACCTTCTCTAGGAATGCAACCACGCATCTGCTAATGTTTTGACATGGACACAACAGACTTAGAAAAGATGGTCGCGTCTCACTACACACTGGGTGATGTAACTGAACGAATACTTACAGCTCTTGGCCTGCAAGACACAGCCTATGGCTCCCTCGATATTGAATCGCTCTATCCAGTTGACCAACTGCACCATGGTGGCGTGAGCCTGACGCAAGGAATGGCCAAAGTTGCGGCAATAAAACCCGGTATGACGGTGTTGGATGCGGGGAGTGGCATCGGTGGTTCGGCTCGATTTCTCGTTGATAGCTTTGGATCCAAAGTCCAAGCCATGGACCTTAGCCAAGAATTTGTCCGAACAGCGCAAGAACTTGACAAGCTGGTGGGGCTCTCAGGTAGTATTGTGCATCGCACCGGTTCAGTGACAGAATTGCCTTACGACAGCAGTACTTTCGATGTAGTTTGGAGCCAGAATGTCACTATGAACGTTGCTGACAAGCGGGCAATGTTTAGTGAAGCCCTGCGTGTCCTGCGCTCAGGAGGGGTCTATGTCCTAACACACTTCGGCGAAGGAAACGGCGATGCAGTGGACTATCCATTGCCCTGGGCTATGACGAAAGACACAAGTTTTGCTTTGCCGCCGGCAGAGCTTTTGCAGATAATTGCCGACGTGGGATTTCACAACATTACCGATCACGCAAAAGACGTTCTGATAGCCCCACCGCCGCCGATGGCGGACGGTCAGGTCGATGATTCTCTAGCAATGGGAGATGACATGCCCCAACGACGTACAAATTCGGGCCGTGCAGTGGCTGACGGGCGATTGGTTCCCATGATGGTTACAGCGTTGCGCCCCTAAATTTTATTCGGTCCGCTCAGTTGTGGCGCGATTTTGGCGATAGGGTTTTTGATATTTACAGGGCAACCAGATGGCACACATCAACAAAGTGATGAAATCGATAAATTCCTATGACGAACAATGCTGCGTTGATATTTTTATGCGCCCAGATAAAACCTTCGGATTTGAGGAATATCGTCGCGATGTTGAGGATGCACGGGGCTGGTTTCCAATTGGCTATTATTCAAGCCAATCATTTGAAACAGCAAAAGATGCGTTGGGCGCAGCCGCTAAATCGATTGGATGGTTGGCGGAAAAGTCACTTTAGTTTTTCCTTCTGGAGTAAAAAAATGTTGCACGAAACAATGCCCGCCTCTGTCGCGGAAATGCAAAAACAAGGGCTTGAACCTTAAAGTGCAGAGGCACTTAAGGCGCGCATATGGGGAAAATGCTTTTTCGGCGTTTTCCGCTCCCCTTTCACCTATACAATGAAAATTGCAGATGATGGCGCGCTGTGGGGGCGCAACAATTACGGCACTGAGGATAGCGGCCACGGCGCAATTGATGATACAACCGGCGCATTCAGCGTGTCTTGGAAAAATTATTGGGAGGCAAACATCAGTATTGGTTATTTGGTGGACAATGCCATCCATCTAGTCGATGTGCATACGGGGGAGTGGAAAACCACTTTATTAAACGAAATTCCAGAAGACGAATTGCTCGCATAAATACTGGTCTATAATGGTCAAAATTAAATGGTATCGCTCCCTGTTGCATATTCCGTGTTGCATATATTGCGATGAACTTGGCAAATGGGACAACAAACAAGCATATCAAATGCATCAAAAATAATTTGCTTTTGCCTGGATGTGAGATCATACCAAAAAAATGCGACAACCAAAAATCCTTACGACACTTCAATCTTACAGCTGGTCTATATTTTTGTCGGACTTATTGGCCGGCGCAACAGTGGCCATGGTTGCTCTGCCACTCAGTCTTGCAATTGCAATTGCCTCGGGCGCTGACCCGTCCAAGGGGCTAATCACAGCTATTGTTGCGGGGTTTCTGATTTCTTTGTTGGGGGGCAGTCGCGTGCAGATCGGTGGCCCGACTGGCGCATTTATCGTTGTTGTATTTAGTGTAATTGCTGATCATGGCTATGATGGGTTGGTATTAGCCACTTTCATGGCGGGCATTATTATGCTCATCGCTAGCTATTTTAGGGCGGGCAATCTGATTGCCTATGTGCCCGAGGCTGTGGTGAACGGTTTTACTATCGGCATTGGAGTAATTATCGCCACCAGCCAGATAAAGGATTTTTTTGGCCTTTCAATCGATATAATTCCAGCGGATTTTATTGAAAAAATTCCAGCCCTATGGCAGGCACGAGACACATTTAATTCAGCTACATTTCTAATTGCTATTCTATCATTGATTTTGATTGTGGGTCTACGTCGTGTTGCACCTAGATTTCCAGGCCTAATTGTTGCGGTGGGGGTAGGCTCCGCTCTGGTTGCATTTCTGTCGTTGCCGGTTGATAGTCTTGGCTCCCGTTTTGGTGAACTTCCAGCCAATTTGCCATGGCCGCAGCTACCAAACTTTTCAGCTGCTCGAATGATAGAATTATTCCCCTCAGCATTGGTAATTGCCTTTTTGGCCTCTGTAGAATCCCTATTGTCCGCCTTGGTTGCGGACAAAATGATCGATAGCCACCACAGACCGAATGCTGAACTGACCGCGCAAGGGATCGCCAACATTGCGTCGTCTCTGTTCACCGGTCTGCCTGCAACTGGGGCTATCGCGCGCACAGCAACAAATATTAAAGCGGGTGGAAAAACACCCGTTGCGGGACTTGTTCATGCCACCGTCATCCTATTGGTGATGTTGTTGGCCGCCCCCCTTGCAGGCTATTTAGCTATGCCTGCGCTGGCCGCGCTTCTTATGATTACAGCTTGGAACATGTGTGAACCCCACAAATGGTTGGAATATGCACAGGGCAGAAAAAGTGATTTTATACTCTTGGTTTTAACGATGGTTTTGACAGTTGCTGTTGATTTAACGGTGGCAATTGGGGTCGGTGTATCGGTTGGCCTTGCGTTGCGTTTACACCGAAGAAAATCTGTAAAAAGTGATTGGGACAAGCCCGATCGGTAGTTGGAATTTGGTCTTGAGGAACCCTTTGATAATTTGTTTCACATTAAGTTGCTTTGCCAATTTGTACGATTGAGTCATTATCGGGGGGACATCATCATAAGAACGAGTAACTCAAATGAGCAAACCCTGCCGCGACCAGGATATCAAAATTTTACCAACCGCTGGCACCGTCAGCGTAAAATTTAACGGCAAAACCATCGCCCATTCAAGCAACGCCCTAGACTTGGCTGAGGCCAGTTATCCAATTGTGATTTACATTCCATTTGCAGATGTGGACAAAAATTTCCTGGCACCGTCGGCTCAATTAACCCACTGCCCCTACAAGGGCGATGCGTCCTATTATTCCCTTCATGACGGTGATGTGTTGTCAGAAAACGCGGTATGGTTTTATGTTAGCCCATGTCCGTTAGTTGCGCAGATTAAAGATCATGTGGCGTTTTGGGGCGATGATATTGAATACGTCACCACAAATTAGGCAACATTTGTGTTCGCTTTGCTCCCGCTAACCGATGCAATATTGTTTTCTAAATGCAGTTTGGTTGAAATATTGTCAAATCCAGCCTTCGCAAATTCGTCATGGATTTGAGTAGTATTTAGCTTTTTCCCCACCGAAGCCCACACGGTCATGGCCGCTGTGGAAAGTGGTGGAAGGTTGCGTTTGCTGGATATATTTTTCGCAATATTGGCGTCAAACTTGGGCAAGGGAAATTGCACAGAAACTACCCCGCCGGGCTTAAGCGCCCTATGAATTTCCAGTAATAATTTTGGACGGTCGGGCACTAGATTGAATAATGATGCGAGAATAATCACGTCAAACGCGGCCACCTCGAAAGGCAAGTCGTAGGCATCAGCTTCCACGAATAAAGCCTTACTTTCAAGACTTAAGGCGTGTTTAATCATGCGTTCAGATTTATCCACACCCACGACTTCGTAACCCAATTGCGCTAAGTGTGCGCTCAGGTTCCCCGGCCCACAGCCCAGTTCGAGGATTTTTGCTCCGGTGGGGATTTTTAGGTCGCTTACCCAATCGAGCATCGTGTCCCGATACCAGTCATACCCAAATAATTGACTAAACAACAACGGCGGGTTTAAAACCGCCGTTGCCAATATTCTTGCGCGTAAAATGGATTGAATCATTTTCTTTTTTTTACGCACTTTTGTTTTCAGTTGGTGTGTTGCGAAGCAACGCCAATCCGATGATGATCCAAGTCGCGTTGAACATAGGGAACGCAGAATTCTCAAGGGCAACCATGCCGCCAAATGTATAGTACAAACCACCGGCTAAATCGAAGGCTTGAATGGCAATCATGCCGTAGAGCCAGAAGCGGTTTTTAGCCGGATCATTTGCAATAACAAACATGCCAACGCCGTAAACAATAAATCGACCAGCAAGCATTGTAAGGGGAAAACCAATATCAGCCCCAATGGCGCTTAACCCCTGCCACGCGATAAATGATTGTGGCATGAACAGATAAATCGCGCCTAACGCAAGTTGGGCGATGCCGATCACATAACAAAGTCCTTTAAAAACAGTCATATTTTAATTCCTAACAGTCTTGAAATTTTGTGGAAAATCATTGATAAACAACCAACTTCAAAAAGGGAAGTAGTTACCAAAATGAAAGTAGCTTTCAAAAAGGAATTAGAAGACAACCATTTGCAAGCAGGTGTGGATTGCGAACCGGAATGTCCGGTAAAACTTGCCGCAGATATTTTGTCAGGGAAATGGACAACATTGATTGTGCGCGAACTGTTGGCCGGTACGCGCCGTTATTCAGAATTGCAATACGCCCTGTTGGGCATAAGTCCCAAAATTCTTGCGTCGCGCTTGCGTATGCTCGAAGGGGAGGGCTTGCTCACGCGAAAAGTCTATCCAACCATTCCGCCTAAAACGGAATATACTCTGACAGCATTAGGGCGTGAAATGCAGAGCGTTATTGTCGCCATGGCCCAATTTGGGCAACAATTGGCAAAATAACGCGCTAGGTCAAAAACTATGCAACAAATGCGTTTGCGCCGATTGTATCGACTTGCATTTGTTCCCAAGCCTGCTTCTTACGATAAATCGTTGAAGGGCTAATTTCCAGCGCCGCTGCCGCCATGGATATGTTTCCATTGTATCGCGCAAGTGCAGTTTCAATAATTTTTTGCTCCTGCTTCCACATCGGATCAATAGCAACGGCATTTGAGTGATGTGGAGTGACGTTGCTGGATACGGTGCTTACGCTGGCGTGATTCATGCTGGCATGACGTGTTTCAATATCTGCTGCGCTGAGCATAGTGGCGCTGATCTCTGGCCCGTCAAACATAATCACCATCCGGCGAATAACATTTTGTAGCTGGCGCACATTTCCCGGCCATTCCCGTGAGACAATCAGGTTTGCCGTTTCCGGGGTGGAGCCTGAAAAATCCTTGTTTTCTTCTTGCGCATAAAGATTGAGGAAAGAATTGGCTAACGGCAAAATATCTGAAGGACGTTGGCGCAAAGGAGGCAGGTGGATAGGCAGAACATGTAGGCGATAGAATAAATCTTCGCGGAACTTTTTCTCGGCAATCAATTGCATTGGATTGCGGTTTGTGGCGCAAATTACCCGAACATCTACAGAGCGGGCTAGGGTTTCACCAATTCTGGTGACAGTGCCTGTTTGTAAAAAACGCAAAAGTTTTGCCTGAAGTGACACATCCAGTTCGCCAATTTCATCAAGGAACAAGATTCCTCCTTCGGCCATTTCAGCGGCCCCGGCACGGTCTTTGTCTGCGCCGGTATAGGCCCCCTTGGCGACGCCAAAAATTTCCCCCTCCATCAAGTCGTGGGGAATAGCTGAGCAGTTGATGGCGATAAAGGGTTTATCGGCTCTGGATGATCGTTGGTGGAGAGCCTGAGCACAGACTTCTTTGCCAGAGCCACTCTCGCCAGTGATAAAGACAGGGGCCGCAGAAGGGGCGATGCGTTCAATTTGCTCGTATATTTCTTTCATCTGCGCGGATGCGCCAATAAAACCTTCAAATTGTGGCTTGCCCGGTTTTTCATAGGAACTAAGGGCGCGCGCGTGGCCGTGACGCTGACCAAGTTCCGAAATTCGATCCCCAAAAGCCCGCGCATTGATTGGCTTGGTCATGTAATCGTGGGCGCCAGCGCGCATTGTATCCACGGCGCATGAAATGGAGCTTCCCTCGGAAAGGGCAATAACAAGAGCAGAACTGCAAAGGCGACAGATCTTGGACATAGCTTCTTCAAGGGGCAATGCGACATCGCCTAAACTATTCACGTCGGCCAAAATCACGTCATAATGGGTTTGACGCAAGATAGACGTTGCTTGCTTGCCAGAGTGGACATGGGTGAGGCGATATTGTTCCCCATAATTTTTGTGCAACTGATTTTGCAAATGCCGAAATGCGACGGGATCATTTTCGATAACCAAAAAGTCCATTCCCGTGTCGATATTAGTTTTAGAATGCATCAGGGTCGGCACCTTTTTCATCAATGGTTTTATACTTCTTGCATTCACATTCGTTCAACAGGGTAAATAAAGTGTTGGTGTTTTTCCCATTTTGCGAAAAAGTCTACTTTGTTGAGTATTTCAACAGGCAAGTGTTTTTGTTCCAGAACTATTTTCTTGCGCCCAGCAATGCTATGAAAGAAAAACCGAATCTCAACAGTGAACGAGAAACAGTTTGCGAGAAATAGTTTG
>JAJRRG010000194.1 GCA_024279675.1 Alphaproteobacteria bacterium | reverse complement strand
TTGGCCGCAAAGGAAATGCTGATGGATGTAAAGGATGGGCCTGTTGCAGATGATGTCCGGCTGATCGTTGAGCAGGCTGCCCGGTGCCGTTCGATCCTGTCGCGTTTGCGTGATCTTGATAGCGAGAGCAACAGTCCCTTTGTCGCAGTTAAGGTTTCTGAGTTGATTGGCGAACTTATTCGCCCCTTTACCCATTCTAGCAAAGAAATTCAGGTTGAACTGGAGGGAGATATTGGTGATGAACCAACAATTGTGCGCAATGCTGGGATTTTGTACGGGCTTGGAAACCTGATTGAAAATGCCGTTCAGTTTGCTAAAAATGAAGTTGTTGTCAGGGCCATTTGGACGGATGATGATCTTCATATCATCATTGAAGACGATGGGCCCGGCTTTGCCCCCGAACTTTTGCCCCGGATGGGCGAGCCCTATCTCAAAACGACCGCGCCGGGGCGAACCGATGTCAGAAGCTCCGAGACGGTGGGTTTGGGCCTTGGCGTATTTATTGCCAAGACATTGTTGACCAGAAGTAGCGCTGAAATTAAATTCACCAACAGATCAGCAAGTTCCAACGCCATTGTTTCGCTACATTGGCCGCGCGCGGCATTGTTGGGTGAGGGGATTTGAACAGGGTTGCAAGCCATGCTACCGATTGTAATCAGGGTTTGACCTAATGCATATACAGTGTAAAATTGCCATAAATTATGAAAGTACAAAGCGTGATTGATACCGACCACATGAGTACGAAGGAGCGAATTTTAGCGTTGCAAGATCGTTCTCTTTTGCTCGTTGACGATGATAAGCCGTTTCTTAATCGCCTTGAACGGGCAATGATCAAACGTGGCTTTGACGTGCAAATTGCAAGTTCTGTCGCCGCTGGCACGGCCAAGGTAACCGCCAGCCCCCCCGCCTTTGCGATCGTTGACATGCGCCTTGGTGACGGAAACGGACTTGATGTGGTGTCGCTTTTGCAAGAACAACGCCCCGATGCATCCATTGTTGTGCTCACGGGGTACGGCAATATCGCCACCGCCGTAACCGCTGTGAAGCTGGGTGCCGTGGACTACCTGGCAAAACCTGCAGATGCTGATGATTTAACTAAAGCACTTTTGGTACAAGGCGGGCAAAAACCGGCCCCCCCGGAAAATCCCATGTCCGCCGATCGGGTGCGCTGGGAGCATATTCAGCGTGTCTATGAATTGTGTAATCGCAATGTTTCAGAGACCGCCCGGCGGCTTAATATGCATCGCCGGACTTTGCAGCGCATCTTGTCAAAACGTGCGCCGAGCTAAAGCGTGTCACCGATAAGTGGGTACCGGTTATCGGATAATTGACACGCGCTAAATAAGTTGTGTCACCGATAAGTGGGTACCGGTTATCGGATAATTGGCACGCGTCAGTAAAGGATCTGATCCTCGCGCTTTCTGTTAAAATTAGTCCAAGTCTAAACGAGCCTTATGCTGGCCCGGGGTCCATTATATCGTGCATGCGTGTTGCCCCTAGGCGTGCGAGCCTCAGGGTTAATGCTTTGCGCCGCGCGGGGGCCAGACTGAGCTTTTGAGCGGGACGTAGAACCTGTGCCCCATGCCCATCTGCAACAATAAGCCCCTCCGAAACAGGAAAAATTTCAGCATTCAATTCAGGGGGTTTGGCAAAGGAAAACAGGTCACAAAATTCCTTATATTCAGGCCATTTATTGTCGATACGGTAATCCTCCAAGCTGGATTTTATTTCAACAATCCAGATTTCACCCTTGGGGCCAACGCCAAGTATATCGCACCGGCGGCTATTGGGCAGACTAACCTCGGCAAAACAACAATAATTATGCTGTTGATGTAAAAACCGCATCACGCCGCGCTGCACCTTAAGGGCGGTTGGCGATTGACGGGCGTCAATGGGGGGCGATGGCTGGGGTGTCATATACTATCCTTAGGTTCCCGGCCTTTAGGTGCTGTATCGTTGGTTGGCACGAGCGAGGATATTGTGGCCCAACTTAACACAACCAAAGGCAGGCCGATAGCAAAGGAAAAACGAATACCAAATTGTTCGGCGACAAGACCTAAAATTGGGGGGGCCACAAGGAACGTAATAAAGGATATTTGTGCCAATGCCGCCACATTGATCGCCGCCGCTCGATCCGTACGTTGGGCGGCGGCGGACATGGCCAGCGGGAAAAGTGAACTGGAACCGGCCCCGATTAAGGCAAACCCAAACAGGGCCATGGGCACGTTTTGCGCCAAACTAACGAATACAGCTCCGACCCCAAGTAATATGATCATGGTTTTCGCAACACTTACCGGCCCGTACCGGTCAACAAATCCATCGGCAAAAAACCGTACAATACCTTGTGACAGTGCGCCAAGGGTAAAAGCGAGTGTGCTGATAATTGCGCCGGAAGCAAACACGTCGCGCATGTATATAACTGACCAGTCAATGCCCGCGCCCTCTAGGAGCATGGAGGAGAGGGTAAAGAGAACCAGAACCATAATTCCCCAAGTCGGGCGCGCAATCATGGGGGGAGGGCCAGCATTTTTATTGCGTTCGGGGGCGGGTTCAAAATCCTTAAAAACACCAATGACAAATAGGGTGGTTATGGCGGTAATGAGGCCCAGATGTAGACTTGGATTGAAGTCCATGTGCCGTGCAAACGCCCCCAATAACCCGGCCCCAAAAAATCTAAAGCTCCAAAATGCATGGGAGCGGCTCATAATTCTGCGGCCAATTTTGTGTTCGACCCGGTCGGCTTCTAGATTAACAATGACCTCAAGGGTTCCCAGATTTAATCCGGACAAAAGCAGAAGTATAAACAGGACTTGGGGGCTGGGGGACAAGGTGGCAAGGGTTTGCGCAATCCCAAGCGCAGGAATAAAGATGAGTAAGCCCGCACGATGACCGATTTTCTTAAGGACAACGCCGGCAAACATAAGGGAAATCTGAGCGCCAACGGCGGTTCCCATGAGAGCGGCCCCCAAAGCCCCTTCGCCAATGCCCATGGCATGTTGAATTTCCCCCAGCCGCGTAAATATGCCACCCAATACCAAAGCATAGAGGAAAAACGCGGCATAAACGCGAGATTGAGGGGATAGGTTAAACATAAAACCACTACAAGTTCATTGGTAAGCTAAGAACTAATTTAGTAGCGATTGCATTTGAACTAGTAAATGTATTTTTGAATTGACCCTAGATCGCAATACTAATGCTGTCGCCGGGTTCCGCCGTGCGTTGTTGGCGATTGAACTGGTCCTTTAGAATACTTACGCCGGTTTCCAGGTTTCGGCTGATAAGCACCTTGCGGTGGTCACCGCCTTTGCCCCGATCTGGATGATGCGCAGGTTCCTTGTGAATACCGTCCCCTACACGCCGATCCGGCCCAAAATATTGGGTCGTCTCAAAAAACGTGATGCGCCGGTTAAGGTGGGAATTTAGGCGCGGGGGCACGGATTTGGCAGAAAACGGGGGAATAAGAATATCATCAAACCCAAGTTGCAGGGTTGCTTCGATTAATCGGGGTTCAGGGTTTTCCGTGAGGCCAATCATCGGCGCATACTTAATTTGTCGGTTGCGAGAGGTACGAATAGCCCGCGAAATTCCAGGAGTTGAATGGGCGCTACACGTCAGGGCAAACAGGAAAAAACAAATGGGCGTTCGCTTAACTTGCTGTTCTGCTGCGCCAATATTTGTAAAATTTAGTACGGTTCGAAAGCCAATATCTAAGGATAAGTCCATCAATCCCTGATTACATTGCCCCTGGGCCCCAATTATAAAAGCTGTTGCTTGCATGATTATGTACCAATCCAATTGTACTGGTAAGGTAACAAATTGACATTAAAGCATTCTTACCTATGTAACTCCCCGTAATTGTTAATAGAATCCGACTCTGTGAGGAATTTTGTTTGACGGGAAAAATCATTTTTGACCAATTGATAAAAAATTGAAACTGCGATAGCGTGTGATTTTGGTGCAAAAGGATTTGTGGAAAATAACATTATGACACGAGGCATGTTAAAATCAGGGATTACGGCAGGTCGTTTGCCAGCGGAACA
>JAJRRG010000193.1 GCA_024279675.1 Alphaproteobacteria bacterium | reverse complement strand
ATTTTGAACTTCCCTTGTTGGGGGAAGGGGAGGACGCGAGATCATCACAACTTGAACCCGGAGCATAAACGCCGCTTCCAATTTGGCTTTGGTCTGAACGCCACCGGAGTTTTTGCTGACAAGATGGGTAATGCCATGGTGCTTCATTAGAGAAATTTCGTCCCGGCGAACAAATGGGGGACGGCCTCTAATCGAGATAAAATTCTCTGGAAGTTTATAATCTGGTTTTTCAATGGAGCGCATCACAAAGCCAATATCAGCTCGATTAAGAAAGGGCTCCAGCGCCAAGCGACCAATGGTCAAGAAGACTTTGGCACCGGTGGGCAGTTTCTCCGCCGCTTGACTGTTGGAATCAACATACCACCAATTGGCCCCCACTGGCTCTTCAAAGACCGGACCCATAATACGAATGAGGGGAACCTTGGATTTTTGCGCAGAAATAACAGCACTGGCCGACATCTTGGCGGCAAAAGGGTGTGTGGCGTCAATCAGATAGTCAATGGCATTGGTTTCAAGGTAGGTACTCAAACCATCCGGGCCGCCAAATCCACCGGTGATGAATTTCCCCGCCGGGCGTGTGGGTGCGCTGGTGGCGTCGGACAGGGTGGTGGTGACCTTGTGGCCCATTTTATGCAACATATTGGCACCGGATACGGCCTCTTGGGTGCCGCCAAGGATCAATATTTTCACGACATTTTCCTTCGCCAGAATTCTGACATGGGAGCGGACTTAATCAACTTGCCCAACAATTTTGCCAGACCTGTCAACGACAATAACGCTTATGTTAGTTTGGGATTTCTTCAAAATCATTTTTGCTTGTTCCGCCGCCTTTTCAGCCACAATACCGGCAATATCAAGGCCAAATTCCTGCGCGATCTGCAAAACCTCATTAGCATTGTTAGCGTTTTTGCGCGCCTGAATTTGTGCGTCGGCGCCAAGGCCGCCCGATTGTGCGCTCGTCACGGCATCCCCGATGATTGTGATATATATGGCCTTAAAACATTCGACTTTTATCGTGGAAACTACCCTTGTGGACATAAAGTCGACCTTGGAAGAAAATCAAATCATGACCCCCGCCATTATTGTTATTGGCCCCGTGAACCAGTATCGTGAAGCCATGGATTGGTATTCTAAGGACTTAAAGGGCAATGGTTTTGGTTAATTGGCACACCCCTAAAGGTCTGATTATTGCGGCCCCCGGTTCAGGTTCAGGCAAGACCCTTGTGGTTATGGGGTTGATCGCTGCCTTACGTGCACAGGGCATGAAAATCGCAGCGGCAAAAACGGGTCCTGACTATATTGATACGGCGTTTTTAAGCCTTGCCGCGGGTACAAAAGCCCTCAATCTTGACCCTTGGGCGATGGAACAAAATCGCTTAAAGTCCCTTGCGACTACTCACGCAAGTAAGGCTGACCTATTGTTGATTGAAGGGGTGATGGGCCTGTTTGACGGGGCAGCCAACGGGCAGGGATCAACCGCAGATCTGGCGGAAACGCTTGGGCTCCCTGTTTTGCTGGTGGTGGATGCAGCGCGCCAATCCCAATCCATCGCTGCACTGGTTTCAGGGTTCGCTAACTGGCGCAAAAATGTGCAAGTTGCCGGGGTCATTTTGAACAATGTTGCCAGCGTCCGCCACGAACAAATTCTGCGAGGGGCTTTGCGGGCTCTGGATATTCCACTTGTTGGGGTGTTACATAAAAATCAGAATTTTGTGGTGCCGAGCCGACATTTGGGGTTGGTGTTGCCCAGTGACATTGAGGGGATGGATGCATTTATAAATAGCGTTGGGGCGCATATTGCCTCTCAACTTGATTTGGATCTGGTGCAAACATTAGCGCGACCTTTGCCAAATCAAAATTATTCGCAAAGGCTCGCGCCCTTAGGGCAACATATTGCTATCGCCCGGGACAAGGCCTTTGCATTTATTTATGCCCATTGGCTTGAGGGTTGGCGCAATGCCGGGGCTAAACTTAGTTTCTTTTCCCCCCTTAATGACGAGGCACCAAATAGTGACTGTGATGCAGTGTTTTTACCCGGTGGTTATCCCGAATTGCATGGGGAACGGCTTGCCAATGCGCACAAATTTTCAGTGGGCTTAAAAGCTGCTCGGAGCCGCAACGCACTAATTTATGGGGAATGCGGTGGCTACATGGTTTTGGGGCAAAGCCTGACCGACAAACAGGGAAAGACCCATAAAATGACAGGTTTGCTTCCCCACTCAAGTGCCATCGACCAGCCGCGACGCGTGCTTGGCTATCGTGCTTTGCGCCACGCATCGCCCCTGCCTTGGGATACTGAACTTGCGGGTCATGAGTTTCATTATTCCTCAGCGAGCGCCCATAGTTTACCGCCCTTGTTTGAGGCTCAGGACGCCACGGGCAATGTTCTTTGTGCAATGGGAGGGAAAGATCGAAATGTAATGGGCTCCTACGCCCATGTTATTGATATGAAATCGGGGGAGACCCCATGAGCGCGCACGTTCTAATGGTCATGGGTACAGGTTCGGACGTGGGCAAGTCCCTCATCGTTGCGGGCCTATGTCGCGCCTATGCGTTGCGGGGTCTCAAAGTGATGCCGTTCAAACCGCAAAACATGTCCAACAATGCAGCGGTAACCGCCGATGGGGGGGAAATTGGCCGGGCTCAAGCGCTGCAGGCACGCGCCGCTTTTCAACACCCCATAACGGCCATGAACCCGGTTTTGCTTAAACCTGAACACGAATCCGGGGCGCAAATTATTGTGCGGGGAAAACGAATTGGCTCCATGCCCGCCCGGCAATATTTTGCGGAACGGGCCCAATACCTCCCAGTTGTTTTGGAAGCATTTAGGGAGCTTGCAGATAAAGCCGATCTTGTACTTGTTGAGGGGGCTGGAAGCGCGTCTGAGATAAATTTGCGGCAAAATGATATCGCAAACTTTGGTTTTGCGCGGGCGATGAATGCACCGGTGATCCTGTTAGGCGATATTCAACGGGGGGGCGTGATCGCTTCGTTGGTGGGCACTTTTTCTGTGATTGAGCCCAAGGATGAGGCCTTGATTGTAGCAACCTTGGTCAATCGCTTCCAAGGGGACCCCTCTTTATTTGAACAAGGATTGATTGAAATCGCCACGCGTACAAATCGCCCCTGTTTTGGCCCGATACCCCATTTCAATGAGGCCCACCTTTTGCCCGCTGAGGATATTTTGGGCTTGCAATCCTCTGAAGATGATCCCTCAAACGATAGCCTTCATATCGTTGTGCCGCGTCTGCCCCGCATCGCAAATTTTGATGATTTTGATCCCCTCAAAGCACAACCCAATGTGCGCTTGAACATTGTTTCCCCCGGGCAACCTTTGCCCCTGAACGCCGATTTAATTATCTTGCCGGGGTCAAAATCTACCCGCGCTGATCTTGAATTTCTTAAATGTCAGGGCTGGGATATTGATATCAAAGCCCATGTAAGGCGGGGTGGGAATCTGCTTGGAATTTGTGCCGGATATCAAATGCTCGGTCATTCGATTGCTGACCTAAACGGTATTGAAGGGGCGCCCGGAACCAGTAATGGGCTGGGACTATTGGATGTAAAAACAACGCTGTCAACCAGCAAACAATTGCGCCTAGAAAATGCTGAGGACGTTGCTTTTTCATGCCAGTTGAACGGCTATCATATGCATATGGGGGACACAATTGGCCCGGACTGTGACCAGCCATTTTCCCATGTTGCCGGGACACCTGAGGGAGCGAAATCCGCCAATGGGCAAATTATCGGCACCTATTTACATGGCCTTTTTAGTTCGGATGAGTTTAGGGAAAAATTCCTAAAAAGCATTGGGCATACGAGCCAACAGAGCATGAATTATGAGAAAAGGATTGATCAAATTCTTGATCGTTTCGCCGCCCATCTTGAGAAAAACCTTGACCTCGACGCGATACTAAAGTTGGCAAAACCACCTCAGATTTCAAGACAAAGTTTATGAGCTTTCTCGTCGCTTTTCTCGCTATGTTGCTCGACCGGTTTTTACCCAGCCCCATTGCACTCACGCGCTTCATCGGCCATCCCGTTGTTTGGCAAGGAAAATTTATTGATACTTGTGATCAGCGTATGAACCGGGAGGTTTATTCCAAGATTGTCAGACGCTTGGCGGGCACAGGTATGTTGTTGCTTTTGCTCGCCGTAACGCTGTTTATCTCATTATTGTTGCTCTATTTGGTTTCGTTTTTGCCTTACCCATGGGTATTTGAAGCGCTTTTGGCCTCCTCTCTGTTGGCCCATAAAAGCTTAAAAGAAGCGGTGCAATCTGTCGCTGAAGGTTTGCAGATTTCGCTTGAAAGAGGTCGGGAAAATGTCAGCCAAATTGTGGGGCGTGACACCGCAGAACTTGACGAGCATGAAATCTCCCGTGCGGCAATTGAAAGTCTGGCGGAAAACAGTTCTGACGGTGTGATTGCGCCTTTGTTTTATCTGGTCTTGTTTGGGTTGCCCGGTATTGCACTATACAAGGCGATCAATACCGCAGATTCCATGGTGGGACATAAAAATTTACGCTTTGTGGATTTTGGTTGGGCCAGCGCCAAACTGGATGATGTGGTCAATTGGGTCCCTGCAAGGTTGACGGCACTGCTCTATGCGCTGGCGGCGAATGTTACGGCAAAACAGGATGGGAATATTTCTGCAAAACCCGCCAAAGAAAATCCAATGCGAAACAGTTGGCATGCGGCCCGGCGCGACGCGCCCAAACACGTCTCACCTAATGCTGGTTGGCCCGAAGCGGCCATGGCCGGAGCCCTTGACTTTGGGCTTGGGGGTACCCGCGCCTATCACGGAAAAACTCTCCATCTGGCGCAAATGGGCAATGGCCGACGTGATTTGATTTCAAACGACATTACCCGTGCGCTCAAGCTTTATGCGGCAATTACCACAATCGCTTTGGTCATTGTCGGACTCGGCGCGTTGTTTCAATATTTGGGATAATTCAACAGGACAATTCTTGGGTAGCAGCTGGGCTAGCTCTCTAATCTAGCTCAGGCCTATTGCCCTTTAGCACCATCGGCAAACCAGCAATTACCATATAGACATGGGTGCAAATCTGTCCCAATTCCTGATGTAGCCGCCCCGCATCATCACGAAACTTTCGTGCCAATACATTGTCAGGCACAATACCCTGTCCAACTTCATTGGAAATGAGGACGACTTGATTATTTTGCAATGATTGCAATGTATCCTTTAGCGTCTCAATGGCGACATTTTGCTCAACATCCTCAGTAAATCCGATGTTGGAAAGCCACAATGTGAGACAATCCACCAAAATAGTATCATGGGTTTTTGCGGCTCGAATGAGAGTGCCCGAAAGGTCGATAGGTTCTTCATAGGTGGTGAACTGGCCCCCGCGCCTTCTTTGATGTTCTGAAATACGCTTGCCCATTTCGCTGTCCCCATTCTGGGCCGTTGCGATATAGGCAGGATTTTCCCCGAGGCGTGTGGCAATCTTTTCCCCCAACAGGCTTTTTCCAGAGCGCGCGCCCCCCAGAATCAAAATATGTCCAGTATTCATAAAAACTTCCAGTTTAGGAATTGGGTACGCATGCACGACAAGGTACGTCCCACTATACAACATTTTTTGCTGTTTTGCAGGGAAAACAGCGTCAAATTGAGTGCAAATAGACTATTATTCTTGTCCGTTTCCACTTAATCATGCATGAATAATTCATTCTTTCCTGACGGAGCGCGTATCTTGGGGCAATTGTATTTAGGCGTCGACGGAGGTGGCACCAAGTGCCGAATGCGCCTGTGTAATGAAAATCTGGACGTTTTGGCTGAGGACATGATTCACAGTCCCGCCAACCTACAAATTCGCCATGGCGAGGCGGCCTATAATGCCATCCTTGAACTGATAGATAAGGTGTATGCAAAAGCTGGGCTGGATAAGTCGGAATGCGCCAACACCCACGCCTATTTTGGTATGGCCGGTGCCCGGATGAAATCAGCCCGGGATAAATTTGCTGCACGGCAATTTCCCTTTGCCTCTGTTCATATTGTCGACGACATTGATATTGCCCGAGCCGGTGCCCATGCGGGTGAAGACGGTGCAGTGCTCATAATCGGTACAGGTTCGGCTGGCTTGGCTTTGGTCGAGGGCAAGCGTTTGCAAATCGGAGGGTGGGGTTTTCTTGTTGGCGATTCCATGGCCGGTGCGACTTTGGGCCGTGAATTGTTACGCATAAGCCTTCTGGCCCACGAGGGAATTGAACAGGCGACACCCCTGACCAAAGCGGTCATGGCAAAATTTGACAACCGAGGCGACAGGCTGATGTCATGGTCCTTTGACAATGAGAAGGCATTGGCGGAGTTAAAAGAACAACAGAGCGCCGAAGATGCCAACGGGCAAGTTCTTATTTCAAACTTGATGTCAATTCATGCCCGCCCCTCCGACTATGGCTCCTTCGTACCCATGATTTTTGACTATTATGAACTTGATGATGCCGTGGCGCACCGATTGATGGCCTATGAATTGGCGGCCATTGACCAGTTTGTCAGTTGGTTCTTGGGCCATGGTGCAAAATCAATTGCAGTTGTGGGGGGCTTGGGACAACGGCTTTCCCCTATGCTTGAAAAAATATACCCCGGTGTTTGGGTATCCCCCAAGGCAGACCCGTTACAGGGGGCAATCATTTTGGCCGCCCAATCCAACAAGAGCAATTCAACTTAAAAACCTTTGCAAATCTTATCCGAATTCGGCCCATGCCCAAAAGGAAACAGCATATGTCCTCGCGAATTATCCCGGTAAAACCCTTTGATTATGTGGTTTTTGGCGCAACTGGTGACCTGTCAAAACGCAAACTCATCCCCGCGCTTTATCATCGGTTTAAGGCGGGGCAGTTTGATGAGAACTCCCACATTATCGGCGTTTCCCGTAGCGTCTGGGATGACAAGAAAATGCAAGAGGTTGCGCGCCAATCCATTGAGAAATATGTGGAGCCCGCCTATCACGATGAGGAAACCATCAAGCGGTTTATCTCGTGTTTTTCCTACGTATCCAATGATGTGATGGACAAGGATGGCTGGAAAGAAATTTCTGATAAATTGCGCGACGACGAAAGCATTGTCCGTGCTTTTTACCTAGCCGTTGCCCCAAATCTGTTTGCTCCGATCTGCCAATATCTTAAGACCAAGAATTATTGCCGCCCCCAAGATCGCGTAGTGATTGAAAAGCCCTTAGGGCATGATTTAGCATCTTCGATTGAAATCAATAATGCGGTCGCCGACGCTTTCCACGAGGATCAAATTTATCGAATTGATCACTACTTGGGCAAAGAGACTGTGCAAAACCTGCTCGCCCTGCGCTTTGCAAATGCCATGTTTGAACCCATTTGGAATTCAGCTCATATAGATCACGTTCAGATCACGGTAGCTGAATCTGTGGGTGCGGGCACGCGGGGCTATTATGACGAATCCGGGGCTTTGCGTGATATGATCCAAAATCATATTTTGCAACTCCTGTGTCTGGTGGCCATGGAACCCCCAGCATCTGATCGGCCCAATGCCCTGCGGGACGAAAAACTTAAAGTGCTGCGCTCCCTCAGACCCATTATTGGAGAAACCCTCAAGGAAAATTCAGTGCGGGGCCAATATAGGGGCGTTCGATCCGGAGAGGTTGAAGTAGCCTCCTATCAAGATGAACTGCCAGAAGATAAAAAGGGTTCCCACACAGAAACATTTGTTGCCCTTAAAGCTGAAATTGAAAATTGGCGATGGGCTGGCGTGCCATTTTATATTCGTACCGGTAAGCGCCTAGCCACACGTGTATCAGAAATTGTTATACAGTTTCGTGACGTTCCCCATTCGATTTTTGCCCGCGAAGAGGGGTCCCCTGTTGCCAATAAACTTGTTATTCGGCTTCAGCCTGATGAAGGGGTGAAGCTCTTTCTTATGATTAAGGATACAGGGCCCGGAGGTATGCGTCTGCGGGAGGTGAATCTAAACCTCTCCTTCGCCGATACATTTGATGAGCGCACCCCCGAAGCCTATGAGCGGCTTTTACTGGATGTGATCCGGGGGAATCAAACCCTGTTTATGCGTCGGGATGAACTGGAAGCGGCATGGAAATGGGTTGATCCCATTCGTCTTGCT
>JAJRRG010000192.1 GCA_024279675.1 Alphaproteobacteria bacterium | reverse complement strand
GAGGCATGTTCACAATCATAAAATGTACGTGGTTAATATGAAGTTTCGTTTTCCCGCTTTAGGGCGCAAAATCTCTGGGTTTTTTAATGCCTTTTTGCTCATAATTGCTCTTGTTGCTGCGCTGTATTTATTGCCGCAAACCGGCGAAGACCTGACGGGATATGCACGCGCATCAGATGGGGACAGCTTGCGATTGGGGGAGGAACGGGTGCGCATTCTTGGCATTGATGCGCCGGAACTGGATCAAACCTGCACAACCCGATCCGGGGACAGTTGGGCATGTGGTCGTGCGTCTAAGGATTTTTTGGTAAACATTTTAGCGGCAAATCCTATAGATTGTAATTGGGATGCGCGGGATAAATATGGACGTGTATTGGCGACATGCAGGGCAGATAATCGCGATATTGGTAAAATGATGATCGATGCGGGCATGGCAATTTCATACTCCGATTATGTGGCTGAAGAGGCCCGAGCCCGATCAAATAAGGTCGGGATATGGGCGGGTGAATTTATCACACCGCGCCAGTGGCGTGATGGGCAGCGTGGGGGCAAACAACCCACAAATATTTGGGATGATCTGTGGAGTTGGGCAACAGGTTGGTTTGCCTAGGGGAGGCGGATAGCACACATATTGTCTGAAAATTAGAAATGAATTCTAATTTCTCTATGATTTTTCCTTTGTATTAGGATTAAAATCTATTATTGTATCAGAAAAGCATAAGAAGCAGGTGCGCAATGTCCCTTAATAAATCAGATAAGCCTGAAAAACTCGACAAAATAGATAAGAAGATTTTGACGATATTACAGCGAGATGCAACGATGCCTGTGGCAGAGATTGGTCGCAAAATTGGTCTGTCGACTACACCATGTTGGCGCCGTATTCAAAAAATGGAAGAAGAGGGAATTATCCAGCGACGGGTGGTTATTTTGGATCCGGCAAAAGTGAATGCATCGGTGAGTGTTTTTGTGGCTATCCGCACGTCGGAACACTCTAACGAATGGTTGGAAAAGTTTTCAAGAGTTGTAGAGGGTTTCCCAGAGGTTGTGGAGTTTTATCGTATGAGCGGGGACGTGGATTATCTGCTCAGGGTCGTGGTGAGCGACATTGCGGCCTATGATGATTTTTACCGTCGGCTAATTGCAAAAATATCGTTGAACGATGTGAGTTCATCCTTTGCCATGGAGCAGATTAAATACACCACAGCTTTGCCCCTTGATGCCCTGTAGACGCTTTGGAATTTTCCGCCGGGTTCTTAAACTAAAGTCCCTAACCGCCGGTCACAGACATATGTCGGCCAACTGCAGGGGTCATGCGTTTTTGATCAAAATCATGTCCCTTGGGTTTAATGCGCATAGCTTCGTCCAGTGCCGCATTAAGCCCCGCTTCGCCCCCTTCGCGCAAAGGATCGCGCAGGTCGATACAATCCTCCTTGCCAAGGCATAAATAGAGCTTGCCCGTACATGTCAGGCGAACTCGGTTGCAGCTTTCGCAAAAATTATGGCTCATGGGGGTAATAAACCCAATGCGTCCGCCGGTTTCCTTCACGCGCACATAGCGCGCCGGGCCACCCGTCGATAGTCCGATTTTTTCAAGGCTAAATTGCTGTGCCAAATTGTCCCGAACATCGCGTAAAGCCAGGAAGCTTTGTGTCCGGTCATTGGCAATTTCCCCAAGGGGCATTTCTTCAATCAGGGTCAAATCATAGCCTTGCCCATGAGCCCAGCGGACCATTGGCACAATTTCCTGATCGTTAAACCCGTTCATAGCCACCATATTTATCTTGATCCGAAGGCCAGCATTTTTTGCCGCTTCTATACCATTTAAGACCGTTTCGAGATTCCCACGACGTGTAATTTTATGGAATTTTTCCGCATCAAGCGTATCCAGAGAAACGTTTATTCTTTCCATGCCCGCATCCACCAGATGGGACGCGTATTTGCTAAGCTGGCTACCGTTGGTTGTCAGCGTTAATTCCTTAAGACTTTTGGTTTTTAGATGACCTGAAAATTTATCAATCAGTTTGGTAATGTCCTTACGCACCAGAGGCTCCCCACCGGTCAGGCGAAGTTTTGTTACGCCACGTTTCACAAACACATCAACGATTGAGGCGAGCTCCTCAAAGGATAGAACATCCTTTTTTGGCAAAAATTTCATTTGTTCCGACATGCAATAGGTGCACCTGAAATCGCAACGGTCGGTCACTGAGACCCGGAGATAGGTGACATGGCGGCCAAAACTATCCTGCAATAGCGCGGGTGATGGGGTTTTTGCGTTCGGATTTGAGGTGTTGGTTTGCTCAGTCATATTTGGAGTACTCGTTGAAGGTCTACGGTTAATTTCTTATCCTAATTCTAAAATGGGGCAAGGGCTTGTCAAAGGAATGCAAAAAAAAGAGACCGGCCCAAAAGACCGGTCTCTTTGTCGTTTTTTACAATGAAGGTTGATGCTCTATTGGCGAACAACAATCAGAGCGCCAATGCTCACACGATCATAAAGGTCTTTAATGTCTTCATTTGTCAGGCGAATGCAGCCTGATGAAACCGCAGAACCAATGGTCCATGGCTCAGATGTGCCGTGCAAACGATACAGTGTGCTACCCACATAAAGAGCACGTGCGCCAAGGGGGTTGTTTGGGCCACCCGGCATATAGGCAGGCAAACCGGGCTGACGTGCGCGCATTGCCGTCGGGGGTGTCCAGCCTGGCCATTCCGCTTTGCGGGTCAAGCGATGACGACCGCTCCAGCGAAATCCATCACGGCCAACGCCAACGCCATAACGTATGGCTTTGCCATCTTCTAAAACCAGATAAGCCCGACGCTCACTCGTTTCAACAACGATTGAGCCAACGCGTAAATCCGTATCATAGTCAACAACCTGACGTGGAATACCGCTCTGGCGTGAATTGGTGACGGTTCTCTCCGCCGCATCTTCCCATTTACCTGTGGAAGTATTAAATATTTTTGCCGCATTTGCACTCGAAACAAATGAGGTAAATAGAAGCGCACTAAGCGCAACTGCAAATAATAACTTAAAAATTTTTGTCATATTTAGTTCCCTAAGACTTACGCGGTGGTCCGCCCTCCCGCAAATACAGTGATTCTTGTCTGATACCCCCTTAGTTACTGGATTAACAGTACCTAAAGGGCAACAATTCAAAGATTTTCTCATTTGTAGATAAAAATGTTGCTAATCGATCACATTTTTATCTCAATTCTTCGTGAGGGAGCGATTGACTCGAGCCATTGGGGCGCATACCTGTGCGCAAGAAGTTACAAATTTCATGAGAATATGCGCGAACTAAAGCATAAATCGGGATGAGGAATTAACGCGTATGGGTGAAAACGAAAAATTACGGGCCGCAAAATCCGCAATGGTTGAATTGGATATTACAACAAGTGACGTGTTGCGTATTGGTCTTGGAACAGGTTCGACTGCGCGTCATTTCGTTGCATTGTTGGGTGAGCGGGTTGCTAATGGATTTGAGTGTATTTGTGTCCCCACATCTGAGGAAACAGCAGAACAGGCACGGGCCCTCAACATTCCTCTTTCTGACCTAGACCATCTGGATCGATTGGACGTGACAATTGATGGTGCAGACGAGATTAGCCCTGAAATGTTCTTAATCAAAGGAGCCGGGGGGGCCCTGTTGCGTGAAAAAATAGTAGCCGCCGCCTCTGATCGCATGGTGGTGATTGCTGATGCTTCTAAACAGGTGGAAACACTGGGTGCGTTCCCGCTATCCATTGAGGTCAACCGGTTTGGCTTAATGGCCACCCTCTACGCTATAAAACAAGTTATGCAATATTTTGAGGTGGAGCCACAAATGTCAGTTCGGCAAACAAAGGATAAAGAAAATTTTGTTACCGATGGCGGACACTTTATAGTTGATGCATGTTTTGGCCGCATTTTAGATGCAAGAGGCCTATCAACACGTTTGTTAAACGTGCCTGGCGTTGTGCAACATGGTTTGTTTCTTGATTTATGTGATATTGCCTATATCGCAGGATCTAAAGCGACCCATGTAATGGATGCTTAAGGCGCAGGACGAAAATACAAATATACAACTAGGATTCCTTACGAATGGCACATTCTGTTTTTAATACAATTTCAAGGTCGATGGCTACTGTATTGCTTGGCATCACGCTGGCTTTTGGTTCTGTGAGCCCCACAATTGCCCAAGAGCTTTCTCCAGACCATTTGGCACTGGCGCGTAAATATGTGGACATAACGGATGGTGCGCAAATTTATGAAACCACTCTCATTCAGACTGGCATTTCTACAATGCGAACACTTTTATCCCAAAACCCAACTATTGCAGAACCCGTAAGTGCAGTAATTGGCGATGTCATCAAAACCTACGCTGAAAATAAAGGTGAGCTGTTTGATCAATTTGCGCGCATCTATGCTTTGCGATTTACCGTTGATGAACTCAATCAAGCGGTGGCATTTTACGAATCAGATGTAGGACGAAAACTTACCGCAAGCGGGCGACAGATCAATGTTGACTTACAAGCGGTTATGCAGGTCTTTAAAGCAAATCTGAATGTTGAGTTTTTTGCCAAAGTTCGCGCTGAATTGCGTGCAAAGGGCATTGAACTGTAAAGGTTGAACCAAATAGCGCGCTGCTGCGTACACGTTTGTTTTAATAAAGTGAATTGACCCTGCCTTGTGCAGGGTCTTTTTTTGTGGCAATTGCGTTCATGCATGTTGCCGATAATTCACAATAGTTATCGGGCAGCTGCTAGCTTGTATTAAAACAACATAACAGCGGAAATTAAAATGGCGAATTCCTTTGACCTGATTGTAATCGGCGGCGGCTCCGGGGGCGTGCGGGCGGCGCGCGTGGCCGCAAGTTTTGGGGCCAAGGTCTGTGTTGTCGAAGAGTTTCGACTTGGCGGAACCTGTGTAATTCGCGGTTGTGTACCCAAAAAATTATATACATATGCCGCTGGGTTCAGCTCAACTTTTGACGTGGCAAAGAGCTTTGGCTGGTCGGTTGAAAGTAGTTTTGATTGGACAACACTCGTCGCCAACAAAGACAAGGAAATCACCCGGCTTGAGGGGATTTACGGCTCGCTTTTGTCCGCTTCAAACGTGGAAACGCGGGCGGATCATGCCTCCATCACCGGGCCGAATACTGTGCTTTTACACAAGTCTCAGGAAATTCTGACAGCGGACAAAATACTGATTGCGACTGGAGGTAAACCCTTCCTGCCAACAATTGCAGGCATTGAACATGCGATTACATCCAATGAAGCGTTTGATCTTGAAACCCTTCCCAAATCGATTTTGATCGTTGGGGGAGGCTATATTGCCGTTGAATTTGCTTCGATCTTTAACGGACTTGGGGTTGATGTCACGCTGGCCTATCGGGGCGCGTTGATTTTACGCGGGTTCGATATGCATGTGCGCGAAGGCCTCACCGAAGAAATGGCCCATAAGGGCATAAAAGTTTGTCTTGGCACCCAGCCCCATGCCATTGAGAAAACACCGGATGGACTATGTGTGACCTATTCCGACGAGATGCAGATCGATGTCGATCAGGTAATGTATGCGACGGGCCGGACGCCCAATGTTGAAGGGCTGGGGCTTGCAACAATTGATGTTGAACTGGGCAAACATGGGGAAATCCCTGTGGATGAATTTTCGCGCACCACATGCCCATCAGTCTACGCCGTGGGTGATGTTAATGGCCGCGCCGCATTGACCCCCGTTGCAATCCGTGAGGGGCAGGCCTTTGCCCAAACTGAATATGATGACAACCCGACGACGGTTGATTTGTCGATCATTCCAACGGCGGTTTTTTCCAATCCTGAAATTGGCACTTTGGGTCTGATTGAAGCAGATGCAGTGGCGAAATATCAGGATGTCAACGTCTATATCGCGCGTTTTAAGCCTATGAAATATTCCTTCGTTACCACTGAAACCCGTATGCTGTTCAAGCTGATTACTGATGCAAAAACCGACAAGGTTCTGGGCGTGCATATCATGGGTGAGGGCGCTGGGGAAATGATCCAGATGGTGGGCATTGCTGTTGGCATGGGTGCGACAAAAGCCGATTTTGATCGCACCATCGCGGTGCATCCAGTTGCTGCAGAAGAGTTGGTGACCATGAAAGAGCCAACCTACAGGATCGTCGACGGGGAACGGCTTTAGCCAATCCAGTCGCTAAACCGCCGATCCTGACCCCCTAGAGCATTTTCAGGATAAGTGGATCCGATTATCCGGTTCGAAAACGCGACAAAACAAAGACTTAGAGCATAGGTTTTGATTCAATCAAAACCGGCAATGCTCTAGTCCTTGTAAAAATCAATGGAGGGGCTTTTGCCTGTATGAGGGGGATCGGCGGGTGCCTGCCCCCATGTGTGAGCAAGTGCGGGATTGATGTCTCTGACATTCTGGGCAAAATTTTTGGCGTGCAAAAGGCGTTCTTTTTTGCTGGCGCTCGATTTTGAGCCGTGTTTTGCCAAAACCTCGGCGTAGGCCCTGTTCATGCGTTCAGTGAATTCCAGATATTGAGCAATCACCCGCACTTCGTCCAGTGAAACCTCACCCATCGCCTGCCCGAACACTTCCCCCATTGGTGTAAACATGGTATTGACCATCTCTTTGGAGAAATCGGTCAGTTCCACATAGACCTTGCGTCTATCAGCTTTGTCGCGGATGCGCCTCGCAACCCCCGATTTTTCCAGCCTATCAATTATGGTTGTTATGGCCCCGGTCGTTAGTCCAGTATGTTGGGCAAGCTCCCCGGCCGTCAATCTGCCATAGCGTTGAATAATATCTGCACAACGCCCGTCTGTGCGGTTGGAACCAAAGACTTTTCCCAGATTTTCATCAAACATATCCGCCGCGTTTTGCGAGGCCCTGGCGGCGGCAATTAACCGGTCTACCATCTGGGCATAGATTTCTCTTGACTTTCGTATGTCTTGATTCATAAGATACTTTTCATTCTAATTATATATAGAGGTCACATGAATACTCGGATTCTAAATCAGGTCAACCGTAGCACACCTTTTGCAGGGCAGTCTGAAGCAATTGCTATGATTAGTTCGCGTGGATTGAGCAAAACTTTCAAAACCCGAACCAGCGAGGTTCATGCGGTACGTGATGTCAACTTTGATGTGCACAAGGGTGAAATCGTTGGGTTTCTCGGGCCCAACGGTGCCGGGAAATCTGTGACTATGAAAATGTTGAGCACGTTACTTGAGGTGAGTAAAGGCGCGGCCAGTGTTGTTGAATTCGATTTGCTATCACAACAAAATGAAATCAGAAGTCGAATTGGCGTTGTGTCCCAACGCGGTAGCACTTCGGATACCGCAAAGGCAGGGGACGAAATCGTGTGGCATGCGCAGCTCTATGGCATTTCTCCCAAGGAAGCCCGCCGTCGTGGGAAAGAATTGTTCAAGGCACTTGATTTGGAACCGCAGTGGGAACAAAAATGTGAGTCCTTGTCTGGAGGACAAAGACGCCGCATAGACATTGCAATGGGCCTGATACACAGGCCACAACTGGTCTTTATGGATGAGCCAACGACAGGGCTAGACCCCCAGTCCCGCGCAAATCTTTGGGATCATATCCGAAAACTTCGGGACAAGTTTGGCACCACAATTTTTTTGACCACCCATTATATGGACGAGGCTGATGCCTTATGCGATCGAATATTGATCATCGATAAGGGGAGTGTTGTTGCCACGGGTACCCCAAAGCAACTGAAATCCCAAATTTCTGCTGACACAATCAGGCTGACCGTGCGTACGAATGAGGACGCGGCAAAAACGGGGCATGTTGTTGATTCTCTTGGGTGGGGGAAGCCGGAAATCAATGGAAACCTTGTTCGCTTCCAAGTAGATAATGGGGCTAAGGCATTGCCTGGTCTAATGAAATCCCTAGGGGAAAAAGAAATCGATGCGATCGGGGTGGAGGTTTCTTCACCCACCCTTGACGACGTGTTTTTGTCCCTCACTGGACGCACATTGCGAGATTAAAAGGAGTTTTGTCATCATGAAATATATGCGCGATACTTTAGTTATTTTCCGGCGTTCCATGACGCTTTCTATCCAAAACCCAATTTGGATCGTCATCTCGCTGATTCAGCCAATTCTCTATTTGGTGTTATTCGGCCCAATCCTTCTAAGTATTGCCCAGACGCCCGGCTTTCCCCCCGGTGATGCATGGCAAGTTTTTGTTCCGGGGCTTCTGGTACAATTAGGAGTGTTCGGGGCATTTTTTGTCGGGTTCGGCATCATTGCTGAATGGCGGGCAGGGGTGGTCGAGCGTATGTTGGTAGCGCCCATTCACAGAACAGCTTTACTGAGCGGACTGGTTATCCGCGACATTATAATTGTTATCGTGCAAGGTTTAGTGATGATTGGGCTAAGTTATTTATTTGGATTACGAATATCTCTGGGCACGATTGTACTCAGCTTGCTCATTATCGCGTTTCTGGCGGCAACCTTTTCTTATTTGTCCTATGCGGTGGCGTTGGCTACAAAGAGCGAAGATGCCCTCGCACCGATTATTAATTCCCTAGCGCTGCCAATCTTGCTGTTGTCAGGCATTTTATTGCCCATGAGCCTTGCCCCGCGCTGGTTGCAAATTATTTCCGATTTTAATCCCGTAAAGCACATTGTTGTCGCTTTGCGTGCGTCATTTCGCGGAGAAATGTTTGGTTTTGACATAATGCTGGGTTTGATCATCGTAATGATAATTGCGTTGATGGCAGCTTTTGTGGGCAATCTGGCAATTAAAAGCTTGGCGCGTTGACCCGCTCCACAAAATAGAGCGGTTTTATAGTCAATGCTCTGACCTCAAACCCCAGCCCCGCTTGCCAATCCGCGCAATAAAACGCCGATGCCATAGGCCATGCCTGCCGCTCCCATGCCGATGATAAAGGTCTCTAGTCCGCTGTAATACCAAGACTGGGTTGACCATTTGGCCTTCATAGCACCGATAATGAAGAACACTACCCCGGTGGCATAGGCGGCGGTCATGGCACTGGCTTCAAGGCCCAAAATAAATGGAACAAGAGGAACCGCGCCACAGATGATGAAGGCGATAAATGTAGCCAAAGCCGCCATACCCGCTGAGCGTTGCACGTTGGGCAGGCCATATTCTTCGCTGAGCATAGTTTGCACCCACACTTCCTCATGGGCCGAGAGAAGTTTAACCATTTCTTCCAATTCCTCGCCCTCAAATCCCTTGGCGCGATAAATCTGGCGTAGTTCCTCGCGTTCCCCTTCGGGGTCGTTGCGGATATGGCGCAACTCAATCTGGCGTATGCGGTTACAATCGTCATTCTCGGCTTTGGTGCCGGAATAGTTGGACGCTGCCATGGAAAACCCATCAGCCACCAGATTTGCGACGCCTAAAATAAGCACAATACCTGCGCTGAGTTCTGCGCCGATTACCCCGGCAACAATGGCAAAGGTGGTGACAGCCCCATCAATTCCCCCATATATCCAGTCGCGCAGATAGTTGATCTTTGGGCCACTTGCGAGGCGCGCTGCAATGTCGTCCGGATGGTGGGAGTGTTCCATGATGGCCCCGTGTTTTATGGTGATTTACTATGCGTATAGTCCGAATGGTCAAGAATTTGAACCGCAAACCCTCAAAGAGCACAGGAAATTTCAACCTTTTAGGGCGTTACGCAACAAATTTACGCTAAACTAAGCTGTAATCTCGCTTGGCATCTGCCCTGCGGCTTGCTAAAGCCTTTTTGATATAAAAATACGTTTCCCCCTTTGGCCAAACAAACCGAGTTAGTAATCATGAGTAATTGGACACCGAATAGCTGGCGACAAAAACCTGTTTTGCAGGTGCCAAATTATCCTGATGCTGAGGCGTTAAAAACATCGGAAGCCCGTTTGGCGAAGTTCCCGCCGCTGGTTTTTGCCGGGGAAGCGGATTCTCTTTTGAATGATTTGGGCGAAGTTGCCAAGGGCAATGCATTTTTGCTTCAAGGGGGGGATTGTGCGGAAAGTTTTGCTGAGCATGAGGCCAACCATATTCGGGACTTCTTTCAGGTCTTTTTACAAATGGCGGTTGTGTTGACCCATGGTGCGTCCAAGCCTGTGGTTAAGGTTGGTCGAGTGGCAGGGCAATTTGCCAAGCCTCGTTCCGCAGATACTGAAACCATTGATGGGGTGGAATTGCCCTCCTATCGCGGGGACATTATTAATGGCATTGAGTTCAATGCGCAAAGCCGCATCCCCGATCCCCAGCGTATGGTTATGGGCTATCGCCAATCAGCGGCGACCCTGAACCTGTTGCGTGCGTTTGCTTCGGGCGGTTTTGCCGACCTGACCCGCGTGCACGAATGGACAACAAGCTTTATGAAGGGGCCCAACGTTTCCCCGCGCTATGAGGACATAGCCAATAAAATTGAAGATGCGATTTCGTTTATGGCTGCGATGGGCATCAACTCTGAGAACACTCCGGCCTTGCGCCGCACGCGCTTTTACACCAGCCACGAGGCGCTGCTGTTGGGGTATGAGGAAGCTTTGACCCGCAGGGATTCTATTTCCGATGATTGGTATGCAACTTCCGGCCATATGCTGTGGATTGGTGACCGGACCCGTCAGCCCGATGGGGCCCATGTGGAATATTTCTCTGGTATCAAAAATCCGATCGGCATGACATGCGGCCCAACGTTGGGACGGGATGATTTGCTGACCCTTATGGACAAGCTCAATCCAGAGGATGAGGCGGGGCGTCTGACTTTGATTTGTCGTTTTGGCGAAGAAAAAGTTAACGACTATTTGCCCAAGCTGATTGAAACCGTGAAAGAAGCCGGCCGCACTGTTGTGTGGTGTTGCGACCCGATGCACGGCAATACAATCAAGGCCTCTTCCGGCTATAAAACACGCCCCTTCAACAAGGTGCTCGGTGAGGTGAAGGCGTTCTTTGGTGTGCATCGTCAGATGGGAACCTATGCCGGGGGCGTGCATTTTGAAATGACTGGGGATGACGTTACCGAATGTGTGGGTGGCGTATCAGCTGTGACGGAAGAGTCTCTTTCAGACCGTTATCATACCCATTGTGATCCGCGTCTTAATGCGTCCCAGGCCCTTGAATTAGCATTTTTGGTCGCCGAAGAAATGCGCGCGCCACAATAAGCTCACATTATCGGCATCAGACCAGCATCACCACTAAATGCACTTCTCCGGGTTCAATCCGGGGTCTGTGTGATGTGCATAGGCACGTTTGGGATTTCACCTTGCGCGCATTCTCGACCCGTTAACTTTCATTTAGCACAACATTAACCTTAATAGGGGATAAACAGGGCAATGTCTTTGTTAAGCCCCCCGTTTGGAGAGTTGTAAAATGCTTCGCGTATCATCCCTGTTTGGAGCAGCTTTTGTTGTTATAAGTCTATCGTCAACCGCCATGGGCGCTGACACTCAGACCGCCACAGATGAGTTGCGCGGCTCCTATCCTGAGGAGTGGGGCTTCTCCAGTGAACCCGATCCTTTGGATTTTGAATTTGGTATGCGTTATTGGTATTCGATGGGCGCGCAACAGATGAGCGCATTTGGTGGCGATTATGCCTCCAGTGATACATCCCATATTGTTGAAGCGCATATCCGTATTGATGATAATTCAACAGCCAGTTACCTCAAGGGGCAAATCGGCTATGCGGCCAAAATTGACGGCACCTATACGACGCCTCGATTTGGCGCAGCTCAAACCATGTCTGCGGGTTATATTGGCTACGCGGGTGCCGATTTTGGCATGATTCCCTTTGGGGACGACAATATTCAACTTGGTGGATTTATTGGTTATCAGTATTTGACGGATAACCCAGATATGGGCCGCGCTAATTTCACGACCTCTTCGGGGGGCGGGGACAGCCAAACCAATATGATGGAAATTCATGCCATACGAGTTGGCGCCGCAGCTCATATGGATATTGGCGATCAACTTGACTTGAATCTGGAAGCGGCGATTATTCCGTACGCAAATTTGAGCGGCACCTATGGCGCGCTGTATTCTCCAAATTTTGTTTCGGGCGGAAAAACCTATACACAGGGTTCCGCCGGGTCACTTGATGGCCAATTATACGGGGCCAGCGGTGAAGCGATGATTGGCTTCCATCCCACAGATAATATTACTGTACGGGTTGGCGGCAGAGGTTGGTATTTGACCGGTGCATCAACCGTCAGCTTTGTTGCGCGCGATGTCGCAGCACCTGCAGCGGAACAAAGCTTTATTACCAATACCACAGGGTTGGAATTCTTCCGCTATGGTGCATTGGTTGAATTGACCGGAAAATTCTAATTTTCACGGTTCTACCCAATAATCTCTTTTGACAAACCTTGCCCCGCTAGAGCGGGCAGGATAAAGCTTGCCGCGCCGACACATATAAAGGGCATGGCTTCTTGACCGAACAACTAATTATTGCCGCTAAGAAATTAAGAATAGCTCTCGCGCAGCTCAATCCTAAAGTGGGTGCGTTGGAGCAAAATCTCGCCAAAGCCATCCTAGCGGTCGATGAAGCCGTGCAGGCAAAAGCAGATATAATCCTGTTTGGGGAATTGTTCCTGACCGGATATTTCCCTGACGACCTGTTATTCAAGCCGCAATTTGTACACGATGCGCTTCAGACCCTGCATGACTTCGCGGAGCAAACAGCCAACAAGCCCATTTCCATCCTGATGCCGACCTTGTGGCATGACGGTACTGATTTATTTAATGCGGTGGTGTTGATTGAAAATGGCTCAATTGAAGAAATTCGCTACAAGCACAAACTACCCAATGATGATGTGTTCTACGAAAAACGTTATTTTGTTGCCGGCCCGAAACCATTGCCCATCACCATAAAAGGCGTGAGCATCGGTGTGCCCATTTGCGAAGATGTATGGGCATCTGATGCATGCAAATCATTGGCTGAGGCAGGCGCGGAACTTTTCCTTTGCCCCAACGGTTCCCCCTATTGGCGCGATAAACAAGGGGTGCGGTTTAAGGAGGTGCGGGCGCGTATCAATGAAACAGGCCTGCCCATGCTCTACCTTAATCAGGTGGGCGGTCAGGACGAACTGGTATTTGATGGCGCAAGCTTTGGCATGGACACGGATGGCAAGCTGGTGTTTGAAGGCAAATCCTTTGAATGCGAATTGGTGATCTCAGACTGGGAAAAAATCGACGACATTTGGGTCTGTGCCAAGGGCACCAACACTCAATTGGTGTCGCAAGACGAGGCCCCTTGGCGTGCCTGTGTATTGGGCTTGCGCGACTATATCCACAAGAATGGTTTTAAGTCGGTTGTACTTGGCCTGTCGGGGGGCATAGATTCTGCCATTGTTGCCGCCATGGCCGCCGATGCGTTGGGCCCTGAAAATGTGCATTGCATCATGTTGCCCTACACCTACACCTCTGAGGAGAGCCTTACTGACGCAAAAGAATGCGCCACGCGCCTTGGTGTGCGTTATGACATTGTTCCCATTGGCGATCCCGTTGAAGCGGTCAATGCTGACCTTAGTGAAATTTTTACAGGGCTTGAGCCGGACGTTGCGGAGGAAAACATTCAGTCCCGCATGCGCGGCGTGATCTTGATGGCGGTGTCCAACAAATTGGGCTCGATGCTTTTAACCACCGGCAATAAGTCCGAAATGGCGGTGGGTTACGCCACGATTTATGGGGATATGAATGGTGGGTTCAACCCCATCAAGGATTTGCTCAAAATGCAATGTTATCACTTGGCTGACTGGCGCAATGCGCATATGCCCGGCGATTGTCTGGGCAATTCAGGCATGGTCATTCCCCAATCCATTATCGACAAGGCGCCGAGCGCTGAATTGCGTCCTGACCAAACCGATCAAGACAGTTTGCCGCCCTATCCGGTACTTGATGCGATAATCAAGGGCTTGGTTGAGGATGAATTATCGGTTGCTCAAATTGAAGCCAAGGGCTATGAGCGCGATTTGATAAAACGTATCGAATGGCTGCTATATACGGCTGAATATAAACGCAAACAGGCAGCCCCCGGCGTGAAACTAACGAAAAAAGCCTTTGGCATTGGCCGTAAATATCCCATCACCAATGGCTACAGAGACAAAACAACCGATAAAACCAGTCTGGAAAACTAAATGACCCGAGTTCGCTTTGCCCCATCCCCCACAGGCCGTTTGCATTTAGGCAACGCGCGTCCCGCCTTGTTCAACTGGCTGTTCGCTAAATCCACCGGCGGTGAATTTGTGTTGCGTTATGATGATACGGATCAAGAGCGCTCAACACGCGAATTTGCTGATGCGATCGCCACCGATCTGGCGTGGCTTGGCATCACCCCGGATATTACCGCACGTCAATCTGATCGTGTATCGCTTTATGATAGCGCGCGGGACAAGTTGATCGCCGATGGGCGGCTATATCCCTGTTATGAAACCTCTGACGAACTCGATCGTCGTCGGGCCCGTGCCCGTGCCATGGGGCGTCCGCCCATTTATGACCGTGCGGCGTTGGATTTGACCCCGGAGCAGATCAAAACATACGAGGATGAGGGGCGTAAACCCCATTGGCGGTTCAAGCTGAAGGGTGACCCGGTGCATTTTGCCGATCTGGTGCGCGGAGAGCAAACCGTCAACACAGCCTCCATGTCCGATCCTGTGCTGATCCGTGGCGATGGCTCTTATCTTTATACGTTGCCCTCAGTAGTTGACGATATGGACATGGATATTACCCATGTTATTCGCGGTGAAGATCATATTTCCAATTCCGGGGTGCAGATTGAAATATTTGAAGCGCTGGGCGGTAAGGGGCCGGTTTTTGCCCACCATAATCTGCTGACAGATGTCGAAGGCAAGGGTCTATCAAAACGCCTCGGTTCACTATCACTATCTGAATTTGCAGAACAAGGCTTGGAGCCGATGGCTGTGGCATTGATGGCTGTATTAACGGGCACATCATTGCCCGTTGAACCGTATGATAGCCTTGAGGTACTGGCGCAAAAGCTGGATATATCCATGGTCTCCCATGGGGCTGCCCGTTACGATCCAGCGGAACTTGAAGCACTGAATGCAAAGATTTTGCACCAAACAGATTTTGCACTACTTGCCGATAAACTGTCGCCCCTTGGCGTTAGCACCGAACCTGTTTGGCTGGCTTTGCGCGACAATATTACTCGCTTGCCGCAAATTGTTGATTGGGTTTCCCTCATTGATGGCCCGGTTGATCCGGTGATCGCGGATGAAGATAAGGAATTTATTTCCCTTGCCGCCTCGTTACTTCCGGCAGAACCCTGGGATAGTGAAACCTGGAAAAGCTGGACATCAGCGGTCAAACAAGAATCAAATCGCAAAGGTAAGCAATTGTTTTTGCCCCTGCGTTTGGCTTTGACCGGGCGTGCCGATGGGCCAGAGTTAAAATCATTGTTGCCTCTTATTGGGCGTACGGCGTGTCTGGCCCGACTAACCTAACCACACGACCATTGACTTCCGTCACCCGCAATTCAGCGCTAAGGACAGGGGCTGCGATATTCTGATTTTCAGCACCCGGTTCTGGCGGGCGTCGCCGGGGCAGGGGAACATGCACGATTTCTGCAACAATTGTCTGTACAATGTTGCGGGGGTCACGAATTGGCATGGGGATAGTGATATCTGCAACGCTTAAGAAGGTGCGTGAAGTTCCCTCTAACTCAACGATTTCTAGTCTTCCCGCTACTGTTTGGGCCTTGCAATTATTTTGCGTGTTGTATTCTGTGCGATAAGCAAAGGCGCTGGGCAGAGCCGAATAGGATTCGCCAGCAAGATTAATCATGTCCTTTGGCTCCTGCCCGGGGTTGGAATAATAGTATAAATCCACATCGGCACCGGGGCATTGAGATGAACAAACCAATGCATCATTACGTAAATAGTCTGAAACGGTGGCAAAACTTACAGGCCAATAATAACCGTCGCTTTTGCGCACGCATACAGAGCGTAATGTGTTGTAGGATGGGCGTTCCTCTTCAACGATCGTGACCTGCGATCCGCCATTGTTGCCCGAAAGTGCGTCGAACAAATCGTCAAAAAGTTGGGCGTTTGGGCACCGCAATTTCCACTTGCAACGCGCTGAGCAAGTTGAGCGCGTTGAGCTGCTACGGATTGACCTGACCGGATGCGACTTTCAAGAGTTCCCTTGTCTCGCCGCGCTCTAATAATTTGACGCGCAGCTGTTTGACATTGGCGATTGAGGGATTGCCCGGCATTGAGCGTGCGTTGGCAACCAGCTTGAATAAAGGCTCTTTCGACGGTGGTGAGGTCGCGGACCAGGTTTTGCAGATTTTGCGTATTTGAATTGAGGTTACGATAATCGCGATTACGGTCAAGGGAGCGTATTGTACGGTTCATTTGTGAGCACGATTGAGCCACAGCTTCACTGGTCACAGCAATACCGCCCAGCACCATAATAAGTGCAGACAATAGTCTAATTAAACCTGTCATCTTGTGATGAGTGTTCACGACCACAAAATCTGCCCCATTTATTTGAATCGGGATATGCCGCATCCCGCTGATACTCATATACTATTTATGTCAGCAATCTGACTTAATAGTGTCAATTTTGGAGAAATCTTGATCTTTATTGAGCAAAACCGCTAAATTTATGGTTAACAAAGTATAAAATTCCCATGTTTTGCCTTCCTGCTGAAAATTGTGCTTTTCTTTCCCTTGATTTTAATTGTTCATCCGTCCATGGTGCGCCAATGAAAACCACAAATATGATCTGCATTATTGCCTGTATTATTATTCGCTAACCCATTTTGGTGGCGGCCGGTTTTTATATGATTTCATGACATATCCCGCGCTTGCCACTGGTACCTTTTATCTTTTGGCAGGACCAAATTATGACTTCGAGCAATTCACCGATT
>JAJRRG010000191.1 GCA_024279675.1 Alphaproteobacteria bacterium | reverse complement strand
TTGGTCAGACATTCTATGTCTCCTTTTTGGTGGTTGATTTCTTAGTTACCCGGTCCATCGCAGCGCCAGATTGAGCATTGCTTTGGGCCAGTCTTTCCCGTTTTTTCTTTTTAATAATTCGCACGGGACATCGATTGTCGTCCTGATAAAGCACCTGACAATTCAGGCAGGACAGACATTCATTCGGGTTGATTTCGCCTGTTGGGTGGATGGCTTGTACAAAGCAATCGTTGGCGCAGGTTTGGCAGGGTGAGCCGCATTCTTTGTAGCGTTTGAGCCAATCAAACATCCGCATTCGGCCGGGAATCGCCAACGCTGCGCCAAGGGGACAAAGATAACGACAATAAAAACGCTCTATAAAAAGCCCAAGCCCGAGCACCACTGTGGCGAACAAGACATAGGGCCAAGAGCGGGCAAATTTTAATATAATCGACGTCTTAAACGGCTCAATCTCAGCATATTGCTCAGCCAATGGAATGGAGACCATAGTCAGACCAAATAGGCCCAAGAAGATCATATATTTCACCGGCCACAGACGTTCATGCAGTCCCCATGGCAAGGTCCATTGTGGCACCTTGAAAAACCGGGCAATTTGATTAGAGAGTTCTTGCAGTGCCCCAAATGGACAAAGCCATCCACAAAATCCACCACGACCCCAAAACAGCATGGTTACGGCAACCGACACCCATAAAATGAACACCAGCGGATCAAGCAAAAATGTATCCCAACTAAATCCGGTATTTAGTGAAGACCCAAGCGCCATGAGATTTACAATGGATAATTGAGCGTTTTGTCCCCAGCCCAAAAATACGAGGGTAAAGGCCAGAAACCCCATGCGGAACCAATAAAAGGCCCGCGCGTGTTTAGTTGCTTGCACCTGAAAGAAGAACACGCCGGTGAGAATAGCTAGCATGCCAATCAGGATGCCAATTTCGACCTTTTTGTCACGCCAAATCCGTTGCCACAGCTCAGTTCGGGCCGCCGCATCTTCTGCGCTCTGATCGATTGGTGCAGCAACCGTTGCTGGAGCCAAAGCAGTTAAATAACGTGAGGGAATGTTGTAGCCCAAATCGAAGGTTAAAAACCGCTTTTCCAGGGCGCCGACAGACCGCTGAACGAGCAATTGTATGCGCCATGGCTTCGCTGGATCAAAACCGATATCCGCCGGAATGGTAAAAATATCCATTTCAGTAAAACTTGGCGCGCCCTCGGCAACGATAGCGCCTAACCGTCGATGTTGATGATCACGAAAACGTACCGACACGTCCCCTTGGATAAGCTGAATACGATCAAACACGCCGCCGCGCACATAGCCAGTTCCTTTGAAAGAATACCGCCCGCGTCCCATCACCAAGATCGCCTGCTCACCTTCCCCAAGCCATTCCGTCAGATTTTTATATTCGGCTTCCCCAAGCAGGCTCAACCCAACCCCCGGCGCAGAAACCAGCGCGGTGTGCATATCAATATACACCTCATCAGAATCGCCCGGTTCCGGACGCTTAATGGCTTGGACATCACCCGTTGCTTCAAACGCGGCATTGATTTGCCCCACGTCAAGCGTCAACCGGCGAACAGACCCATCGCCAGCCATGGTCATCCAATCAGACGTTTCCAACGCCTGCATATTGAGTTCGTGCGTTGGCCCGCGGTTGGCCGCATCATTGTTGAGACCACCAAGGCCCAATGCGCGCGCTACTTTGATGGAGGAGCGCACGATGGAATCATCGATGATCATGATGGTAACGGTGGCACCAGAAATAATATCAAGATCGTGACCAGACCCACCCGCTGCCGCTTCGGCAACAATGTCTAGCCCGCGATAGCTTTCGGTTAGTGCTTTGATTTTACTATTCGGGATGCCGATGAGAACGATAGGCTCGGAATGTTTGACCAGTTCGGCCCGCAGCAACTTGCCTTCCAGATCAATGGCCACCATCACGTGAATGGGTTTTCCTGAATATCCCGTGGTGCCAACAAAGTCAGAAGTTATAAATGCATAACCTAAAACTTCGTCGCCCTGAAGGACGGGCACAACTGGTAGAGATGCATCGAGTGGCCCGTAGGCCGTCGCCCCGTCAACCAGATCGCCAGCGGCAACCTTATGGATAAACTGGGTAAGTACCGGGGCATTGCTTTGTGCAAGCGCAGACGTGGAAAAAACCACAAGGCTCAGCGCAAAGAGCGCAACGAGTTTTAAAAACTTAAGCGGCGAAACGCCAAAAACTGTGTTCAATATGCGTAAAATAGTCATAACCAAATCCTCCTCAAATACCAATCCGTAACGCCAGTATCGGCGTCTGGTGGATCTGAGAAAGTATTTACAAAATAGGCCCCGCTAGGTGGTCCTCGGCAACTAAGCCCCTGACGTGAAAGGTGACCAGAATTGCAATATTGCGCTGAAAAATAGCTCACCGAATGGAAATCAAGCGGTGCCGCCAAACTGTTATGGGGCAATTCAGGTGAAAACCCAGAGCTGTTAGGTGCAAGGCAACACGTGCAACCCATTTGAGCGTCAACAGGGATTTCGTCCTGACCTGAATCAGTCTGAATCATTTGAAGCCCTGCCCCCGTGCAAACGACAACCCAAGAATCTGAACCACTTGAGGCCATTGCTAAAGCCGCAGGGACTGATTGGCCTAAAGCGAACAATATGCAAAGGAAAAAAACTGACATGCGCCGTTCCAAAATAACCAGCCCATCGGAATCTTGAAAAAAACGAGATTCTCTAAGAAAGCGCCAAAAATTTGTTTGAATACGAAACATTTACCTGCGGCAAACCAGTTCAATAAGAATAGATCGTGGGTATCCTTATCTCAACAGAAATTGCAGTAGTTGACATAGGACAATTCATCTAAAATTAGTGAAAAACAGACACTCAAAAATCGATTGAATTGGATACTTCCTATCCACATTCATTTTTTTGCTTTGCCTGTGCCAAGGTGAAGAAAGCGTAGGTTTCAATACGCGTTTTAGTACACTTTTGGTACGCGTTTCGATACGCGTATCAATAACTGCAACAGAATATTGGCCAACCGGTCAATTTAGCCAAACGGAAATTACAAACTAACTTTTGATAAGTGGGCAAAAAAGGGGGCGGCATAATTATTTGTAGCGACCCCCAATTATTTGATTAGATAACTTCACTTGTTTTCACGGCGCGGGCCTCGCGCACAGACAACAAAGTCGCCTCAGCTATCTGAAGGGCTTTTAATCCGTCATCTCCACTCGGGGTTGCGGGCGTGTTTTCACTCAAGCAAGCAATAAACGCTGCTATTTCAGCGGCATAAGCGGCCAAATACCGGGTCATGAAAAAATCAAATAGGGGTGGTTTGGTATAACCATCAACGGTGGCGATTTCGATGCCAAATTCCCGTTGGTTTTCAGCAGAAACCATCCCCAATGACCCGTGCACCTCTATGCGCTGATCATAACCATAGCTGGCCCGGCGAGAATTGCTTATGGAACATTGCTTGCCGCTGGCCGTGGTTAAAATCACGTTCGCGCTGTCATAATCTCCAAGAATACCAATTTCAGGGTCAACCAAAACCGATGCACTGGCAATAACGGTGTCAATCTCTTCGCCCAACAGGAATCGCGCCATATCAAAATCATGGATGCTCATATCTTTGAAGATACCGCCGGACACCTTTATATAATCTGCGGGCGGTGCACCGGGGTCACGGGAGATTATGTTGATCATCTCGATATTTCCGATGCGCCCTTCATCAATCGCCGCTTTTAATGCCAGAAAATGAGGGTCAAAACGACGATTAAAACCGATCATTAGGGTCGCGTTTTCTTGAGCCACCACCTGCAAGCAACTTTTGACACGATCCACGCTCAAATCAATCGGCTTTTCGCAAAATATCGCCTTCCCGACACGGGCGAATTTTTCAATCAGATCGGCATGGGTATTTGTTGGGGTGCAAATCAACACCGCATCAATGTCGTTTGCGCGCGCAATGTCATCAATGCTGCGTATCTCACCGCCATAGGTATCAATCAGCTTTTGAGCTGCCTCAGGGAAGGCATCAGCTACTGCGACAAGTTCTGCATCGGGGTTGGATGTAACTGCTTTGGCATGAACATGGCCAATTCGGCCAGCACCCAAGAGGGCAAAACGTAGAGTCATGGGAAATTCCTTCAAATAAAAATACGCGTTCCGCTCTGGGCGGACTGGGCAATGGCGTGAATGGTTTTTTCAAACTCCAGGGCATCGGTAAAACTGGGATAGGCCACCTCCCCCCCGATTTCCTCACTTGCTACTCCCCCTGCAACATGGCGTAGGAAAGCGGCGGCCTCTATGATTTTAAGATCATTAAATCCAAGTTGATGTCCGGCGGCCGGGCAGAATTTTCCATAGGGAGCATGCTCGGGGCCAGTCAGAATTGTTGTAAAACCCTGATTGCGAATTGCCCCCTCATTTTTATACACTTGAAGCTCATTCATCCGCTCCTGATCAAAACAAATCATACCTTTGGTGCCATGCACTTCCCATGCCAGCCGATTTTTGCGGCCCCATGCGGAACGTGAAGTGGACAATGACCCGTGTGCGCCATTTGTGAACCGAACCAATGCACTAGCAGTGTCTTCGTTTTCGACTGCCGCGTGGCCTGAACCATCCACCAAGGGTCGTGTTTTATGAATTGTTTGCATATCTGCAATCAGGCTTTCAATCGGCCCAACAAGACCATAGGCCATGGATACGAGATGACAGCCCAAATCGCCCAAGGCTCCCAAGCCCGCATCCTCAATTTTAGCCCGCCATGTCCATGGCAAATCGGGATCAGCTTGATAATCCTCATCAACCCAGCCGCGAAAATGCACAATCTCACCGATGGCGCCGTCAGCTATCAATGCCTTGGCATGGGTGAAGGCGGGATTTTTGATGTAATTATACCCAACCATGGTTTTGACCCCAGCCAAGTTTGCGGCGGCGGCCATTTCCTCAGCGGCCTCCAATGTTAGGGACAGCGGTTTTTCACAATAGACATGCTTACCAGCCGCAATCGCCGCCATTGCCATCTCAAAATGAAGATTGTTGGGTGTGGTGATTGAAACAATATCAACTTGTGGGTCATTGACCAACGCGCGCCAATCATCCGTTGCCTTTTCAAAGCCAAATTGAGTTGCCATTTCCTGAGCTTTTTCTATTGGCGTGTCGCATAAGATACGCAATCTTGGTAATGGAACATCGCCCATAACACCCTTTACGGCAGCAAAAGCCAGCGCATGGGCTTTGCCCATAAACCCGGTGCCAATCAGCCCGATTCCGATATTTTCCATGCGCGCAACCTCCTGCACAATTCTAAATAGAATAAATATTCCATGTCGTGGAATGACTAGGATTTGCATAACTGTCAAGTTGAAAAACAAGCATTCATGGCTAAACGCAAACGCCAAGCCCCGTCAAGTAATCGAATGCAGGATTTAGTGTTTTGAGCGGCTCAACACAACCAACATGGAAATGCGCTGATTACGCTGGGGATTTTGCGTGCTTGCCTCCTTTGTTTTGCAATCATAGCGGCCCCAATTGCAGATGAATTCAACGAAACGCCCGGTATTGGAAAATAATTGTTGCAAAAGAATTGGAATAGAATAAATATTCCATCTGTCAGCGACGGGCCATTACCCGACGAAGGCTGGAAACGGTAACAAGTGCATACTTTATGCACCTTGTTTTTCGTGACCATTTTGTAAAAATAGGGAGAATTCTAATGAATAAAATTTTGAAGGTGGCTTTGATGGCCACTGCACTGGCCTTTTCGATGGGGACAGCTGCATATGCTGAAGGCGAACGCTTTGTTCTGATCAGCCACGCCCCAGACAGCGATAGCTGGTGGAATACAATTAAGAACGCCATTCAGGTCGCGGGCGATCAAATGGATGTTACGGTTGAATACCGCAATCCGCCAACAGGT
>JAJRRG010000190.1 GCA_024279675.1 Alphaproteobacteria bacterium | reverse complement strand
GGTGATGCGCGTCCAAAGGCTCCTCTAGGGAGCCTTTTTTATTGCGTGAATTTTGATGCATAAACAGTTAAGTAGAATAAATCGGGTTAAGGAGAATACGAGAATGGCTGAAAGAATGACCGGAGCAGAAATAATTGTTCGCGCCCTAAAAGATCAGGGTGTTGAACATATTTTTGGCTATCCGGGTGGCGCGGTTTTACCGATTTATGATGCTATTTTTCAACAGGACGATGTGGAGCATATTCTTGTGCGCCATGAGCAAGGCGCTACCCATATGGCCGAAGGGTATGCGCGCTCTACGGGTAAAGTGGGTGTTGTTCTTGTGACATCAGGGCCGGGGGCAACCAATGCCGTTACGGGCCTTACCGATGCATTGCTAGATTCAATTCCTTTGGTTTGTTTTACGGGGCAGGTGCCCACCCCCCTGATTGGTTCGGACGCTTTTCAGGAATGCGATACGGTGGGGATCACCCGCAATTGCACCAAGCATAATTATCTGGTGAAGGATGTTGACGACCTCGCCCGCGTAATTCACGAAGCGTTTTATATCGCAGCATCGGGCCGGCCTGGCCCTGTGGTGATTGACGTTCCAAAGGATGTTCAATTTGCTTTGGGGAATTATTTCAAGCCCTCAAGTCAGACCAGTCATCATTCCTATTCGCCACAAACCGAAGGGGATTTGGCAGCGATTGAAGAGGCCGTTGATCTGATGATACGGGCGAAAAAACCTGTGTTTTATACCGGGGGCGGCGTAATAAATTCCGGGCCGGAAGCCTCTGAGAGTTTGCGCGAACTGGCTGAGTTGACCGGGTTCCCTGTAACCTCGACCCTGATGGGGCTTGGCGCGTTTCCTGCTTCCAGTCCGCAATGGCTGGGGATGCTTGGCATGCACGGCACCTACGAGGCCAATCTGGCAATGCATGATTGTGATCTGATGATCAATATCGGGGCGCGGTTTGACGACCGGATTACCGGGCGTATTGATGCGTTTTCGCCAGATTCTACAAAAATTCACGTGGATATAGACCCCTCGTCGATTAATAAAACTGTGACGATAGATCTGCCCATTATTGGTGATTGCGGGCGTGTGTTGGAAGAAATGATCCGTATCTGGCGCACAAAAACCAACGCGCCTCGCACTGAAGAAATTCAACCATGGCTGAAAGAAATTGGGTCCTGGAAGGCTGTTAAGTCCCTCAGGTACACCCCCTCTGATACCGTCATTAAGCCGCAATTTGCCATTGAACGGTTGGCAGAGGCGGTGAAAGATAAGGACGTTTATATTACCACTGAAGTGGGTCAACATCAGATGTGGGCCGCGCAATACTTCCCCTTTGAGTTGCCCAATCGCTGGATGACATCAGGCGGACTTGGCACCATGGGTTATGGCTTGCCAGCGGCGGTTGGTGTGCAAGTGGCTCATCGTGATGCGGTGGTGATTGACATTGCCGGGGAAGCCAGCGTGCAAATGACCATGCAGGAATTTTCCACGGCGGTGCAATTCCGATTGCCGATTAAAGTGTTTATCCTGAACAATGAATATATGGGTATGGTGCGCCAGTGGCAGGAATTGTTGCATGGCTCACGCTTTTCCCAATCTTATTCTGAAAGTCTGCCAGATTTTGTAAAACTGGCGGAAGCCATGGGCGGTAAGGGTATTCGATGCGAGGACCCCAAAAAGTTGGACGACGCGATCAAGGAAATGCTCGACTATGATGGGCCGGTCTTGTTTGATTGTCGGGTGGAAAAGCTGGAAAATTGCCTGCCTATGATCCCATCGGGCAAGGCGCATAACGAAATGATTTTGCCGGATACGGCCGATATTGGAAATATTATTGATGAGGAAGGCAAATCTCTAGTTTAGGGATTTTGAGGAGACACGCACATGAACCCCCATTTACGCCCAAGTGGCTCAGCCTATTTTTTAACCACGGACACCAGCAAAATTGAGCGGCACACGCTATCGGTTTTGGTCGACAACGAGCCCGGTATTCTCGCTCGCATAGCCGGGCTGTTCTCCGCTAGAGGTTTCAATATTGACAGCCTCACCGTTTCAGAAACTGAACACGAAAAAGGTTTGAGCCGAATTACGGTTGTTACCGTGGCCAGCCCTAAAGTTCTCACCCAGATCAAGTTGCAATTGGAGCGTTTAATTCCGGTGCATAAGGTGCACGATTTGACTGCCGAAGGGAAGGCACTGGAGCGAGAACTGGCCTTGGTTAAAGTTGCTGGCACCGGTGATAATCGGGTGGAAACCTTGCGCCTTGCGGAAGCATTTCGCGCCCAGGTGGTGGATGCCTCCATTGAAAGCTTTGTGTTTGAAATAACTGGCAAACCATCAAAAATCGAACAGTTTATATCGCTTATGGTGCCTTTAGGCTTGGTGGAAGTTGTGCGTACGGGTCTGGTGGCGATTTCGCGCGGGCCTGAAGGAATGTAGGGCTTTGACCCTAGGCTAAATATGTAGCTCTGTTATGAGGAATAAGGATATGACGCTGCTTTCAGTGAACCTTAATGCTGTCGCCATGTTGCGCAACAGACGTGATATTGGCTGGCCTAGTGTGGTTGGCGTTGCGCGCTTGGTGCTGGAGGCGGGGGCTGATGGAATTACCGTGCATCCGCGCCCTGACGAGCGTCATATTCGGCGCAGTGATGTGCGTGAATTGGCACCCATGTTGCGCCAAGAATTTCCTAAGGCTGAGTTTAATATCGAGGGGTATCCGGACGAGGTGTTTCTTTCTCTCGTGGAAGAAGTAATGCCCGATCAGGTGACGTTTGTGCCCGACGACCCAGCACAATCCACGTCCGACCATGGGTGGGATATTGACGCCAATGTTGATTTTCTTAAAGCATCAATTGCGCGGATGAAGGCAAAGAATTTGCGTGTGGCACTGTTTGTTGATGATGATCCAAGTGTGCCCCCAGATGCATGGGAAGTGGATGCGGACCGAGTGGAACTATACACCGGCCCCTATATGGCTGATTTTGGCAATCCCGTTGGTGCGCATCATTTGCAACGATTGGCCATGACCGCAAAGGCGGCAATTGCGGCTGGGTTAGAAATCAATGCGGGCCATGATTTGAACTTGGCCAGCCTGCCTGAGTTTTTGGCGGCGGTTAAGGGTGTTGAGGAAGTGTCGATTGGACATGCGATCACATCGGATGCCCTGTTGATGGGGTTCCCAGAAGCTGTGCGTCGCTATAAGGGATTGCTCTCCTGATTGGGCTCGCCGATATTGTTCTGCTTGTTGCGGCCGGGGCGGGCTTGCTGTTTTTCTTGAATCCAAGATTAACCCGCTGGCCCACATGGCGCGCTATCATCACGCCGCTTGCCTCTATTATTGGCTCGGGTTTTTTGGTGGCGGGGCCAATTTTGTCCCATACCGCAGGGAACTGGGCCTGGGCCGCGATGATGGGCCTCTGCGTCATCGGATATTATTTTGGCGCGGCTATTCGACACAATATTCTTCATGTGGAACCATTGTTGACTTCCTCTGCGCCGAAAACTGTTCGAGTTATTGAAGAGGCGTCTCACATTTCCCTTGCGCTGGCCTATTTTGTATCTGTTGCATATTATCTCAATCTATTTGCCGCCTTTGCCCTAAAAGGCGTTGGGATTGTGGATGAGAATGTGATCAAACTCATGGCCAGTGCTGTTATTTTGAGTGTTGGTGCTCTTGGCGTGTTACGTGGATTGGGCGCACTTGAGCAATTGGAATCCCTGGCTGTGGGCATAAAGCTGGCATTGATTGGCGCGTTATGTCTGGCGTTGTTTTATGTGTCGTTTATTGCTTTTGGAGCGGGGGAGTTCTCTTGGCCAACATTTGAACATGAAACGGGATGGCTTGAGGTTCAAGTTTTGCTGGGTCTGGTCATTCTAGTGCAGGGTTTTGAGACTTCGCGCTATCTGGGGGATGAATATTCTGCTGAATTGCGCGTCGCAACGATGCGCAAAGCTCAATGGATTGCTACCGGTATTTATTTGGTTTTTATGCTGTTGGTTACACGCTATTTTACGGGGGAATTATTGGCGGATGGGGGGGGGACCCAGATCATCGAATTGTTGCGCCCGGTGGGCATTCTGGTTGCACCTTTGATCATCACAATTGCCTTGGCTTCCCAGCTTTCCGCTGCAGTTGCTGATTTGAACGGCGCAGGGGGGCTGATATCTGAAACAAGCGGCAAAAGGCTTTCCTCAAAAATTGGATATCTGTTGACGGCGCTGGCCGCAATCGGGGTGACCTGGTTTGGAAATATCTATGAAATTATAACCTTAGCTTCCAAGGCGTTTGTTCTCTACTATGGACTACAAAATTTGCAAGCGGCGCTTTCTACTTGGCGTATGGGAGGGAGCGGCTGGGTGTTGCGTGCTGCATTTTATGGTGCAGGCACACTTTTGGCACTGGTAATTATTGTATTTGCGGTTCCAGCCAGCGTTTAGTCTGATGGGGCTAAGCGCATAGAAAAATAACTTGCCAAATCTCAATCTGGAAATTATTAATGGTGATATTGGGCGCTGAACGCGGTCGGCAATTGCTGACAACCGTAGCGTAAATCAGCCCCCTTATCAATTGATTGCTATCGGGGCATTTTTGAAGGACGCCCCTTATGAAGACAATCATTGAACCATTTCGTATTAAATCTGTTGAGCCTATTCGCTTCACCACCCGTGAGGAACGTCAGGCGTTGCTTAAAAGTGTTGATTACAATTTGTTTGCGCTAAAATCTGAAGATGTGATCATCGACTTGCTGACCGATTCTGGCACGTCGGCCATGAGTGCCGAGCAATGGGCGGCAATTATGCGCGGTGATGAAAGCTATGCGGGGTCGCCCTCGTTTATTCGCTTTGAGGCGGCGGTGCGTGATTTGATGGATTTCAAACACATTATCCCCACACATCAGGGCCGAGCGGCGGAGGCGATTTTGTTCTCGCTGATTGCTGGGCCGGGCAAGGTTATTCCCTCCAACACTCATTTTGATACGACACGTGGCAATATCGAGGGCACGGGGGCACGGGCGTTTGATCTGGTGATTGCCGAGGGCAAGGACCCGCAAAATCTTCATCCGTTCAAGGGAAATATGGATCTCGATAAGCTAGAGGCGTTTCTTGTTGAGCATGGGGATGCTGTGCCTTGTGTGATGACAACGATCACCAATAACGCAGGCGGTGGACAACCGGTGTCTCTGGAGAATATTCGCGCCACAGCAAAAATTTCCCGGGCGCATAATGTGCCGTTTATCATTGATTCTTGCCGGTTTGCCGAAAATGCATGGTTCATCAAACAGCGTGAGCCGGGGCAGGGTGACCGTTCGATCAAAGACATTGTTCGGGATATGTTTGAGCTGGCCGACGGCATGACAATGAGTGCTAAAAAAGACGCCTTTGCCAATATTGGTGGCTGGCTGGCGATGAATGATGATGATCTGGCGCAAAAGGCGCGCACACGGCTTATTCAGACCGAGGGGTTCCCCACCTATGGCGGGCTGGCCGGGCGTGATCTGGATGCGATTGCCCAAGGGTTAAGCGAGATTATTAACGAGGATTATCTGCGCTATCGGGTGCGCACCAACGAGTATATAGTTGAACGGCTCGACGCCATGGGTATTCCGGTGGTGAAACCCGCCGGGGGTCATGCGGTGTTTATCGATGCGCGGGCCTGGCTTGATCATGTTGAACCGCTCAAATATCCGGGGCAGGCGCTGGCCGTGGCTCTGTATGAGATTGGCGGCATCCGGTCCTGTGAAATTGGTACGGTGATGTTTGGCCGGCACCCGGATGGGAGTGAAAGCCCGGCGGCGATGGATCTTGTGCGGCTTGCTATGCCGCGCCGGGTTTATACCCAGTCCCATGCGGACTATATCGTTGAAGTATTTGAGGAAGTGCAAGCGACAAAGGATGATCTTCGTGGATTTGAAATTGTTGAAGAACCCCCGATGATGCGGCACTTTACCGCGAAGTTTGGGAAGTTGGGGTAGGCGTTTTTCTCCCACCCTTGTTGTATTTATTACCCTCCCCCTTGCCTTCCATTAAGGGCGGGGGAGGGTAACAAGGAAACATCATGAAAATTCATCTTGAATGGGGGGCTGAGGCACTTAAAATTCCTGCCGATGCAATGGTGATTGTCGATTGTTTGAGCTTTACAACCGGTGTGTCTGTGGCCTGCGCGCGCGGGGCGAAAGTCTACCCCTATTTGTTTCGCCAAAGTGCGCAGGTTTTTGCCGATAAATTGGGTGTTCAATGTGCCGGGAAACGCAAGCAAGGTGGGGTTTCCCTATCGCCACCTAGCTTACAGAATTTGCAAAACGGCGCAGAACTTGTTTTGCCTTCCCCAAACGGGTCAACCCTAACTCTGTCGGCTAAGGCGGATGTTGTTTTGGCGGGTACTCTTCGTAATGCGGGGTCGATTGCAAATTATTTGCGCATAGGTCAGTTTGAACGCGTGGTCTTTGTTGCGGCGGGGGAACGCTGGGTAGCTGATGGTTCGTTGCGTCCGGCGTATGAGGATTTGATTGCCTGTGGTGCGATTATATCTCTGCTTGGGGGAGTGCTATCCCCGGAAGCGCAAGCAAGTGTTGATGCGTATAATGGCGTTAAAGATGATGTCGAAAATGCACTGTTGGGATGCCAATCGGGGATTGAGTTGAGCGAACGCGGTTGGGAAGCCGATGTTATCTGGGCCAGTGATGTTTCGGTGGACGTATGTGTGCCGCGACTGTGCCATTTGGCGCAAACCTATGCAGAAATTGGCATGGGAGATGTGGACGGCCTAACTCTAGAGATATTGAACCGTAAAATTGGGTATTATGGCAATGCTTTAGATACCGCCTAACCCCGCTTTACAAACTCGGTCAAAATGACAATCTGTTGTCCGCTTACACGGCCTTCGATGTGTTTTTCATTATCGGCGACAAGGGAAATGTTGCGCACCGCTGTGCCGCGTTTGGCGGTGAAACCCGCGCCTTTAACGACTAAATCTTTGATCAGCGTAACCGTGTCTCCGGCGACCAATGTCGCGCCGTTGGCATCCTTATGTATTATCGCGTGTTCGTCGGCCTCTGGGGTGTTTGCTTTGGCCCAGGCGAGTGTTTCATCGTCTAGATAAAGCATGTCCAAAGCATCGCGCGCCCATGTCTCACCGCTCAAAATATTGAACATGCGCCAGGCCATAACCTGTACTGCCGGGGTCTGGCTCCACATGCTTTCGTTCAGGCACCGCCAATGGTGCACGTCGGGCGATGCATCGGGTTGCATTTGGGTGCGACATGCCTCGCAGGCCAGCACACAATGCTCCGCATCCGTATTCGGGGAGGCCGGAATTTCAAATAAATCCAACCCAACGGTTGTGCTACATAGCTCGCATTTTGAGTCACTTCGTGTCTGTAAGTCGTTGAGTATGCTCATTTTTTGAAATCCCTAGTTTATTTTGCTCTGTGGTGCATTCGAAACCACAGATGCACCAAAAACACAAGAAAAATACCTGCAACCGACAGGAAAATGATCCACCCCAAGGGCAGAGTTCCCATGGAAGCGCCCACAAATACTGAAAGCAGGGTCATGGGAATGATGCCAATGGCTGTGGTCCAAAGGAAGGGCCACCAGGGGACACCCGCCAGCCCTGCGGCATAATTGATGAGATTGAATGAAATGACTGGAATTAGTCGTGAGACCAGCAGGGTAGGGATGCCCTGGTTAAGTTTCCACTGCTCGAGTTTTTCCAGATAGCTGGGGTTCAGGATGCGCGCAACAACCGGCTCTCCCAGCCATCGGGCAATGGCAAAGGCAATGATGGCACCTAGCATGGCGCCAATCCAGACCAGAATGCTGGCCAACAAAACCCCGTAACTCATCCCCGCTGCTAGGGCCACCAGTTCAGATGGCAGTGGTACAAAACTGTGCAATATCATAAGAGTGATAATCAGTACCCACCCCAAAGGACCGGCATCTTTGATCCAGTTTTGCAAGTTTGCGGGAAGATTTTCGATGATCTGTGGGTTTGCGAGCAAAAATATGCTTAAGCCAATTAAGCCGATAAAAAACCCAACCAACATGATAACCCGCAGGGAGATGATGGGAAATAAATGCTGCCGCTTGCTCAATTAAAAACCTCCGCCAACTAAAGACCTCCGCCAATGCGTAGGATGGTGCCCGTTGCATATTTGGCTTTGTTAGAGGCGAGCCAAAGCACGGCTTCGGCAATGTCATTTGGTTCGCCGACACGACGCAAGGGTGAGGTAGCTGCGACCATTGCCGGGCGGTCCGGGTTGCCGGTTTTGGCATGAATTTCGGTGTCCACTGTGCCTGCCTGAATGGAGACGACGCGGATGCCCAACGGCCCCACTTCCTTGGACAGGCCGATGGTAAAGCCGTCAAGGGCCGCCTTGGAGGATGCGTAGTGCACATATTCATTTGGGGAGCCGTTGGTGGCGGCGATGGAGGAGATATTGATGATCACGCCGCCCGTGCCGCCAATGCTGGTGTCCATGCGCTTGATGGCCTCGCGGGCGCAATAAAACGAACCAAACACGTTGACGGCGTAGGTGCGTTGCAGAGTCTCTGGTGTGAGGTTTTTGACGTTGGTTGCCGTGCCGATAATGCCGGCATTGTTGACCAACAGGGCGGGCGGGCCAAATGCAGCGTCGCATTGGGCAAACATGGCTTGCACTGCCTCTGAGTCCGCGACATCAGCCTGAATGGTCAGTGCACCAGCACCATGGTTGCGGCATATTTCTGCCGTGGCGTCGGCGCTTGCTTTGTCGCTGGCATAGTTGACGCAAATGTCATATCCGGCTTTGGCTAGAGCAATGCAAGTTGCCGCGCCAATGCCACGCCCGCCGCCGGTAATGATTGCTAACTTTGCCATTTGGAACGCTCCATTAATCTGTGAAACCTTGCGTAAAGGAGCTTTGGGTATGTGCCAAGGGAAAAAAGGGATTATGAGGTTTGGCGAGAGAAAGTGTGGAGGGGTGTTGGGGGGGAGATTGAAATGGTTTGGGGGAAATGTGAAATTAGGGGTACCGTAACGTACGTTACGGAATGGTCGGTGCTTTCGACTGTGCAGAGTGGGAGGTATGCCACGCGTGATGCGTGGGTTTAAAGTGTATAAAGAAAAGGTTGAGTGGGAGACTTGATCACCCGATTAACTCAGGTCTTGTGGCGTAAGTTCGTGTTCAAGTTGCGCCACGCTTTTGTGGGCATTCTCATGCCCGAGTGCAGAGGCTTGTCTAAACAAGCTAAGCGCAACTTTGGGTTTCTTGGAAACACCGATGCCATTTTGATAAAGAACTGCCAGATTATGAGTCGCTTGCGCATGCTGATGCTTTGACGCTTGCGCATACCAGGCCGCGGCTTGTGAATAGTTTTGCTCGATGCCGTCGCCGGTTTCGTAGGCCAATGCGGTTTCAAACATGGTGTTTGCAGAGCCGTCTGAAATCTCTCGAAAGAAACCAAGAACTTCCAATTGATTACAGTGTTGCCCTTCAGCCCCGTATACTTTTAGGACCTCCACTTCCGACTGATCATATAAGTATAGATAAAAGTTCTCTTTACAGTATTTTTCGTCATAATCACCGTTATCCGGACACATAAAACCTATAATTTCTGACGTTGGTAGAATCTGTCCCTCTTTCAATAAAGTGTTTCCTTTTTTGTCACGGTGCAGTTTCAAAACGCCAGCCCAACTATTAAGAAGAGCAGTATAACCGCTATTGGAATCGTCACGGCCTGAGCCAATCCTTAAATTTTTAAAGTGTGGACGCCCAAAAATATCAAACTGACGCACTTGGTTTTTCAGTTGAACACCTGCCTTAAGAAGCCAACTCTTTTCGGATTCAATTTTGTAGGATTTGTCAGTCTTTTCAATTTTACTATCACCCCAATAGTAAAAGCGCCTTTTTATATTATCCACAAGTTTGATCTTTATCGATTTGGCCCGATATTCAAAAAAGTACGACCGCATTAGAATTTTAGAACGAGCGCTTTCAGTCCGTGATACAATGATCTCCAAAATCGGATATTCATTTGCCGAAAAAACCAGATGATTGTGAGAACCAAAACACTTGTGATAAATAATTTTATAGTCATTTTCCTCTGAAATAGAACTGCCATCTTTAAACTTATTTGGCAGTGCTTTACCGCCTTTTTTCCCAACCCAAGGATTCCATAACCCAATATATTCGGTTTGCATAAGGACATCCCAAATGAAATCTAGAGAATAGTCCAAATAAATTGTGTGGTTGACATCCCATCTCATTCCTTTGCTTGGGTCTTGGATGTATTCGTCTGTTTCAGATAGATTCGCGCGAACTGCTTGGTCGGCGTTCCAGTAACTTGACCCCAAATGTTCCTTTTTGGGTAGGGATCTCGCTGCCTCAATCAACACAGGTTCTGGTAATTCGTCAGGGATTTTCTCAGTATCAAGTGCAATGGCAGAATAATCAGAAACAACGGACAATATTTCGTCCCTGACCTGCTCCCGATGTTCCTTGGCGTCATCAAACCCTTCGGTCACAATAGCTTCAATTTGGCCGATGCCGCGTAGAGTTTCCAAGGTTAAGTGCGGAGCGAGGCTTTTGAAATAAGTTTCATTTTCAATTGCGGCCTCAAGGGCGGCGTAGATGACTTGTTTTGCGAAGTTTTTAGCTTGGGTCGTTCCGCCTGTTCCAAAAATTGCGGGTTCCCGTTCTGCCAGCTTGGCAAGGATCAACTCGGTTGCTGCGCCAGGAAAACCTTCCGGACTGCGGGCGGAAGCGGCGAGAGATTTGCGATCCAGAAAACATCCGGCAAGGGCGCGTTCCATGGCGGCATCTGCAATTTCTATGTCTTTTCGGTCCTCCCAACCACCCTCTTTGGCACGTGCCTGCAAATCCTTGGCGATGCGTTTTCTGATGGATTTTAATGCCCGTTGAGATTCCGGGCCATGGCCGCGCAAAGATTGCGAGACTGCCGCCGCAATCCCAATGCCGCTGATGGTCACACCAACCATTGCTTCTGGGCCGCCTCCAAGGGCCAACCAGCCGCAGGTCGCAGCAAGTCCAACGGCTCGCTCTATGCAGTTTTCTAAAAATGCCATGAATAATCCTTGATTGACTATGTCGGTTCCAGAATTTTTAGGGCATAATTTTAACAAACACAACTTGCCAATCCGTACCTCGTACCGTAACGTACGGTACGGCGTATAACTTTGTAATGAAGTTGGTTGAGGCCTTTTGTGCCGTTTGAATTGGTTTTTGGGTGAGTGAGTATTCTTCGGCGTCAAGAATGGGACGCCAAGATTAGGACGGTCAGAATTACAGGGACGAGAAAAATTTTGATGGCAAAAAATACTCAAGCAAATTCGGGACAGGATCAATCTGATCTCACCCCACGCCAAGGGGAAGTTCTCGATGCTGCGTTGGAATTGCTCGTCTTGGTTGGTGACAAGCTGACCATGAATGAGGTGGCAAAAACGGCGTCCTGTTCCAAGGAAACATTATATAATTGGTTTGGAGATCGTGAAGGTTTGCTGGTTGCGATTGTGCAATGGCAGGCGGTAAAAGTTGCCTTGCCGGATGTTGATTTTGGCGAACTTGATCAGCACGATTTTGTTCAGCGGTTAGATACGTTTGGTACCAATCTAATGGAGGTATTGACCAGCGCGACCTCGGTGGCGCTAAACCGTGTGGCAATTTCCCGCGCTGGAACTGATGGTTCAAATCTTGGGGGGATTGTTCTTAAAAACGGGCGGTTTGCTATGGGAGCATTGCTCAAGCCTTTGCTTGAGGCCGGGAAAAAAGAACAATTACTGACTTTTGCAACCAGCGAAGCAGCGTATCGATGTTTCTTTGGATTGTTGTTACAGGATATTCAAATTCGCATGCTTTTGGGGGATGAGCTTAGCTTATCTAAAGGGCAGGTAAAAAAACAGGCGGCTGAGGCGACCCGTCAATTTATGAAGCTTCATTCAATCTAGGAAATAGGGGTGCTGGGTGATCGGCACCTTAAATACAATATAAATATCAGCATAAACAGGAGAGTAAAATGCGTGTATATTATGATCGGGATTGCGATCTCAACCTATTGAAGAATAAAAATGTGGCGATTATCGGCTATGGTTCGCAGGGGCGTGCCCATGCGCTTAACCTGCGCGACAGTGGCGTTTCTGATGTGCGCATTGGCCTTAAAGCAGGTTCTGCAACGGCCAAAAAAGTCGAGGCGGACGGGCTTAAAGTTATGTCCGTTGCAGAGATTGCCGGTTGGGCCGATCTGATGATGATGGCAACGCCAGATGAGCTGCAAGCGGATATTTACCGCGATGATATTGAACAAAATATCCGCGATGGGGCCGCGATCGCCTTTGCCCATGGTTTGAATGTGCATTATGGCTTGATTGAACCTAAAGCTTCCATCGATGTGCTCATGGTTGCGCCAAAGGGGCCGGGTCACACGGTGCGTGGTGAATATGAGGGCGGGGGCGGTGTGCCCTGTTTGATTGCTGTGCATCAGGATGCAACGGGTAATGCCCATGATTTGGGACTGGCCTATGCGTCGGGAGTTGGCGGCGGCCGATCTGGCATTATTGAAACTACATTCAAGGAAGAATGTGAAACGGATTTGTTTGGTGAGCAGGTTGTACTTTGTGGCGGCTTGGTTGAACTTATTCGTGCCGGTTTTGAAACATTGGTCGAGGGTGGTTATGCGCCTGAAATGGCCTATTTTGAGTGTCTGCATGAGGTAAAACTCATCGTTGATCTGATTTATCAGGGGGGCATAGCAAACATGAATTACTCGATTTCCAATACGGCTGAATGGGGTGAATATGTCTCGGGTCCGCGCATTATTACCGCCGAAACCAAGAAGGAAATGAAGCGAGTTTTAGCCGATATTCAATCGGGTAAATTTACTTCAGATTGGATGCAGGAATATCGGGCCGGTGGTGCGCGTTTCAAAGCAATTCGCCGAAATAATGACAGCCATCAAATCGAGGAAGTGGGCAAAAAGCTTCGCGATATGATGCCGTGGATCGCTGAGGGTGCTTTGGTTAACAAAGACAAGAACTAAGCGCAATCCACGACATGTTTTTTTGTTCTGTGCGCTGACGCGAGGTTTAACTGCCTCACGCCGGCAGGCTGGTGATCGCTGAGGGTGCTTTGGTTAACAAAGACAAGAACTAAGCGCAATCCACGACATGTTTTTTTGTTTTGTGCGCTGACGCGAGGTCTAACTGCCTCACGCCGGCAGGCTGGTGATTGCTGAGGGTGCTTTGGTTAACAAAGACAAGAACTAGGTTCTTTAGTTTTTAATATCTGTGATATATTTTTTGCGGTCGGGGACAATTCCCCGGCCGTTTTTGTTGAAAGAGTTTGACTATGCCACTGCCCGAAGAAACACTCGAAAAGATTGCCGCTGATAAACTGGAAACGGTTTTGATGAAAACCAATGATCAGCTAAAGCTTTTGCTTGATAAGGTTTTGCATGTGCAAGAGGTTCATGAGGATGTTTTGGTGAATTTTGATGTGCTTATGTATGAAGATGTTCCCCAAAAATACCGCGTTGTCGTTTATGCATGGGATGATGGGTCCGCGCGGGAGGAGTTTCCAGTTATGGCGTCGGCGATAGTTACGTTTGAGGTCTAATTTCACTCCCCGGCACGCGGCTTGACATTTGCACCGACTCTCAAGAATTTTATATAAAAATGTATGAGAAATTTGGATATAATAAATGCAGATAAACTACCATCTTTTGGATGTGTGTACGGACACACAGTTTAGGGGAAATCCCCTTGCAATAGTGCCCAAGGCTGATTTGCTTAACGCTGAGATAATGCAAAAGATTGCGCGGGAATTTGCATTGTCTGAGACTGCGTTTATTTCTCAACCAGTGACCAAACGTAATACCGCTAAGATACGGATTTTTACGCCAGCTGGTGAATTGCCATTTGCCGGGCATCCCACGATTGGGACAGCTGTTTTTCTGGGACTTACGCAGCGGGCGACGGCTATTCGCATTGAGGAAAAAGTTGGTGTGATTACCTGTGTGATGGACAAGTTGGGCAAGAAGCTGGGGGAAGCGAATTTTTCGGTTCCACATTTGCCTGAGGAAGTGGGGACAGCCCCAGATAAAGTGGCCATTGCTCAAACCCTTGGCCTTGCCCCGGAGCAGATCGGATGCGCAGTATTTGAGCCTGCCCGATATTCTGGGGGGCTTGAGTACATGTTGGTGCCTGTTCAGGATCGTAAGGCTTTGAGTTCAATCAAGTTGAACCAGCGGGGATGGACCGATGTCTATGGGACAGGGCATGGGGCAAGTGTCTATGCGTTTACTCTAAATAATGAGAAAAATGGACCTGATTTTTTGGCACGTATGTTTGATTTGACTTTGCCTGGGACAGAAGATCCTGCCACCGGATCTGCCGCGGCGGCGCTGATTGGTCTGGTGGCAAAAAATATTCAACAAGAGACGGGCCAATTTAATTACACGGTAGAACAAGGGATTGATATGGGTCGTCCCAGCCTGATCAAAATGCAGGTTGGTAAACGTGATGGCAAACTTGTTCACGGCGGAATTGGCGGCAAGGCTATTTTGATTGGACAGGGGGTATTGGAACTGGATTGGGTGCCAACTATTTAGCGATCCCCTTAATCGATTTTACCGAAAATGTTGCAAGCTTGACCTGATAGTTTTGACGGCGCAAACTCATGCAATTGGGGATGACGCCTATCGTCATTTGTTGGAGGGATTGAAGTTTGGGAATGGTTTCACTACCAATCTGGTTTGTCGTTATTGTCGCAATCCTTGCTGCAATTGGTTTGACGGACCGGTTGTTGATGCCGGGTGTTCGTTGGTTTTTCCGCCGACGGGCCAACCGGGCGATAGAGCTGCTTAATTCAAAACTCTCCTTAAAAATTCAACCCTTCAAACTCACGAAAAGAGCCGCGCTGATTGATGCGTTGATGTTTGATGCTGAGGTGATAAAGGCTGTTGAAGACGAGGCGGAGGAAAGCAATACCCCAAGGCAAGTGGTGCTGGATCGCGCCCGAGATTATGCAAACGAAGTCGTGCCGGCTTTCTCCCATTATACCTATTTTCGTTTTGGCACACGGGCTGCGCGGGCGCTGTCGCAAATGCTCTATCGGGTGCGTTTGGGCAATTCAAATGATCAGGCTTTGGCTGATATTGATCCTAATTCCACCGTGGTTTTTGTCATGAACCATCGCTCAAATATGGATTATGTTTTGGTGACCTATATGGCCGCAACCAGTTCCGCCCTGTCCTATGCGGTGGGGGAATGGGCGCGAGTGTGGGCCTTACAAAGCCTGATCCGAGCCATGGGAGCATATTTTGTACGCCGGTTTTCAACCGGTAATGCGCTGTATCGCAAGGTTTTGGCGCGCTATGTGCATATGGCAACCATGGCGGGGGTGACCCAAGCGGTGTTCCCTGAGGGTGGCTTGTCCCAGGATGGGAAACTGCGTCCGCCAAAGTTTGGCTTGCTTTCCTACATGGTTGGCGGGTTTGATCCGGAGGGACCGCGTGATGTGGTGTTTGTTCCGGTTGGTCTAAACTATGACCGGGTGCTTGAGGATCGTGTGCTCACCGCAGCGGCGGGGGCAAAAGAGGGTGAAAAACCCAAGTTTCGCTTTAACCCGGGGGTGCTGCTTGGCTTTATTGGGCGTTCAATTTATCAGGCGTTTAGGGGCGCATGGTTTCGCAATGGATATGCATGTGTAAGCTTTGGCAAACCTGTTTCCATGCGCGATTATCTTGAAACTAATCAATTTGACTTTCGTCATATGGATACTGAGACAAAACACAAGGAAATGGAAAAGCTGGGTTCAAAGCTTATGGATGAGGTGGGACGCGCTGTACCGGCTTTGCCCGCATCGTTGGTCGCCAGTGTTTTGCTTAAAAATGAAACGGTGCCGCAGAGTTTGTTTCAGGTAAAAATTGCGGTGTTTAATCTTGTGAATGCGTTGCAGGAGGCGGGGGTGTATGTGCATATCCCGCGTGATGATCATGACTATCTCGTTGATGTAGGGTTGCGTATGCTTACCTTGCGTCATCTTGTACTTAAGGCTGGGGATACCTTTCGGGTTAATCCAAAGGAACGCGATTTGGTGATATATTATGCCAATGCCATTGAACATCAAATGGTGCGAATAGGCGAAAAGGCCGTGGTCGACACCCCCGCAAAAAGTCGAAATAAATGATAAGTGAAATTTCCCACACAGATTTAATGCTGGTGCCAGGTTCATGGCCGTTTGCTGAGCAACACGCGCAGGAAATCGAAAACCATTGGGCGCGCAGTTTGAAAGACAATCCTGATTTATGGAACGGGAAAATGTTGGCCGCCCGGGCGCCAAAAATTCAGGACGGGTGCCTGTCCGCAGAATTTGTTGAGATTGAATATGCGGCATATCTTGCGTGGCGCGACTGGGAATATCCCGATAAGTCCCGGTTTAATATTTTTGGCACCGCTGTTATTCGCTCGCGTGAGGGGCATTTGATATTCGGTGTTATGGGTGACACGACCTCGTGGCCGGGGCGAACATATCCCCCCGCCGGATCACTTGAGTTGAGCGATGTGGGGCCAGATGGGCGTTTGGATGTGTTTGTTTCGGGTGTGCGAGAGCTTAAGGAAGAAACTGGTATTAATGTGCAATCAATGACACCTGACCAGACATTGGTTGCATGGGCGGGGCAACAAATTGCAGTGATGCAGGTATTTTCTCTGGATTATTCAGGGCACGAATTAGTCAAGGAAATTAATGATTTCATTGCCGCAGAAACGCAGTCGGAGTTGGCAAAAATTCAGTTGATTACGTGCATTGAGGATTTGGATATTCGAAATACTGAGCCCTATGCCATGCAAATCGCGCAATACCTGTTGCGCTGAAGCAATAATTTGTTAAGAATAGTTGGTAAGACTGAAAGCAATGCAAATCTGGCACGAGAATTTATGACGATAGAAAACGTTAAAATCGCTGACCTGATCAAAACTGGTACAATATGTGCAACCAGCGAGTTGCCCTATGCAGGTCTTGCTTGCGATGATCTTCGTTGCAACGGTTTTACCCTCAACAACCTCCTCCTTATTAGCCTCTGAATTCCGACAGTTCGTGACATACGAGCGGGACTTCAGGGGATTGAAAGTACCGAACAGAACAATTTGTTTTGTGTCGCCGGGCGTTTATTGTTGAGCAATTAAAAATAACGGGGCACATTTTTTAAGGCTAAAATTATGACTTCTCAAAATAACAAACCTGAACAAGAACCTAAGTCTGAACCAACGGATCGTGTCTTTATCTTTGATACGACATTGCGGGATGGGGAGCAGGCCCCGGGCGCAACCATGACGCTGGAGGAAAAACTTCAGATTGCAGAAATGTTGGATGATATGGGGGTTGATATAATCGAGGCTGGTTTCCCCATTGCATCAAACGGGGATTTTGAGGCAGTGTCAGAGATTTCTCGCCGTTCAAAAAATGCTGTTATTGCTGGTTTGGCGCGGGCTATTCCGGCGGATATTGACCGGGCAGGAGAAGCGGTGAAACACGCGGCGCGTGGTCGTATTCATACCTTTGTGTCGACGTCGCCCATTCATTTGGAGTTCCAGATGAATAAAACCCAAGATGAAGTGCTTGAGATTGTTACAAAATCTGTAACCCAGGCGCGCAATCTGATTGATGACGTGGAATGGAGCGCGATGGATGCCACGCGCACCCCGATTGAATATCTGGCCCGATGCACTGAGGCGGCGATTAAGGCGGGGGCGACGACGATCAATATCCCCGATACGGTGGGGTTTGCGACCCCTGAGGATCATTTCCAACTGTTCCATGATTTGATGGAAATGGTGCCGGACAGCGACAAGGTGATATTTTCTGCTCACACGCATAATGACTTGGGTATGGCGGTTGCTAATTCCCTTGCGGCGGTGCGCGCCGGGGCGCGTCAGGTTGAGTGTACGATCAACGGTTTAGGCGAGCGGGCGGGCAATGCGGCGATGGAAGAATTGGTGATGGCCATTCGCACCAGAGCTGATGTGATGCCCTATCATACGGGAATTGAGACCACAAAAATTTCTCGGATATCTAAAGTTGTGTCGGCGGCGGTCAACTTCCCCATTCAATATAACAAGGCGATTGTTGGCAAGAATGCCTTTGCCCACGAGAGTGGTATCCATCAGGATGGCATGCTGAAAAATGCGGAGACCTATGAAATCATGACCCCCGAAAGTGTGGGGATCAAGTCCACATCTTTGGTCATGGGCAAGCATTCCGGGCGGCATGCCTTTAAGGAAAAGTTGCGCGATTTCGGTTATGAATTGGGGGACAATCAATTTCAAGAAGCTTTTCAACGGTTTAAGAATTTGGCTGATCGCAAGAAAAACGTCTACGACGAAGACATTATTGCACTGGTTGATGATGAGATTGGTTCCGCTGGGGACAACATCAAGTTGTTGGAGTTGGAAGTTGTTTCAAAAACTGGCGGCGAACATCGCTGTTTCATCAAGTTGGATGTTGAGGGCAAAGAAGTGTCTTTAATTGAGGAAGGCTCCGGCTCTGTGGACGCGATTTTCAGGGCCATTAAAGCCGCTGTCGGTGCCGAGCCACGGCTGGTTCTTTATGGGGTGGATGCGGTCACGGGTGGAACCGATGCACAAGCCAATGCCCATGTGCGTTTGGAAATGAATGACCGGATTGTCTCAGGTCGTGCCACGGAACCCGATACGCTGGTGGCCACGGCCCGTGCGTATTTAAGTGCCTACAATCGCTTGTTGGTGGAACGGGGTGCGGCGGCACAGGGGGCGCTTTCGCAATAATCCATTTAGACATTTTGGGTTGCAATTTGCCGACGAACTAAAGGGCAGGAAAATTTGCGCAAACATCGCATTCCTGCCCAATTATATTTACCGGTGCCTCTAGGATCAGAGCCTACACATGTTGGTCAATCAGGATTGGATTGCCATCGGGGTCTTCAAGGGTAATGCTGGCTGGGCCTTTGGTGGCTTCGTCCGCTTCTGTGAGTAGTTTAATTCCAGCGGCTTTGTAGCGTTTTTGAATGTCGCGGACATCCTCAAATTCCTTCATTTCTGCCCCGTTTTCGTCCCATCCCGGATTAAAGGTTAGGGAGTTCTTATCAAACATTCCTTGAAACAAACCTAGTTTGACGTCGCCGTTGGTGAGGACCAACCAGCCTTGTTCTTGTTCTCCTGCAATTTGGAAAAATCCCAATTTTTCATAAAATTCCTTGGAAATGGCAATGTCTTTTACGCTCAAGCTCAGTGAAAAAAGTCCAATACTCATTTTGGTATTTCCTTTTGTTGGATTTAAGTGACAATTTATTAGCTACGGGCCGATGCAAATTTTGGATTGCGCAACAGGGCCGAGGATATGAGGGCTACAATCAGCCCAACCGGAAAGATTTCGGCAAATGTTACGGGCAATCGGAAAAACGGATTGGCGTATAGGGCTTCAAAATTTTGTAGGTCAGTAATCTGGGTTGCCAGCGCTTCACCAGTTAATCCTTCGGCAGTTTTTTGTTCGATTGCTGATTTTGTGTACTCTGCCATGAACGCGAAATCGGTGATTTGAAGATAGATTTCCCAGACGATCACATAGACAATGCTGGCAACAAAGGCGATGGCCATGCCCATTATAAAGGCTGGCCAAAATTTTATGATGCCGCCAAAATCGCGATCTCGATAGCGTTTCGTACCAAAGAAAATGAGAGAAAAAGCTAAAATCATGATTAGGTAACCCAACCATTGCGCGGCCCCCAAATCCTGTAAGCTGCCAAGGGCAAAGCCCACGAGCATTGTGGTGATAATTATTGTGCCTGTCAGTAAGCCGTAGATCAGCGAAATATTTAGCATATGTTTTTCCCTCTCAACATCACCAGTCAAGATTACACGTCTAAATCTGATCTGAACATCGCCTAAAAGGGTGAATTAGCCCGCAAAAGTACGAAATTTAGGGAATTAAGCTCAATAATCGCGCTTTTTGAATGGCTTGGGTGCGCCTTGAAGCATCTAATTTTCTAAATAAATTCGAGACGTGAGTTTTTATCGTGTTTGGTGACAGGTTAAGTTCGCGCGCGATCTGTTTGTTGGAATGACCTTGCGCAAGAAATTCGAGCATCACAAATTCTTGTTTAGTCAGTCCAATTGAACGTAGCGCGGCTTCGTTTTTGACAAACGGGGTGGGCTTTTGAGTGGGCGTGAGCTGTTTACCTGCCCAAACTCCTAAGATGGTAAAGGCAATTGCGATAATGAGTATATAGAATTGGGTGGGGAAAAATTGCACAAAGTGCAGATATCGCATCCAGTGTAGGGCAAATGCCCCAATGCCCAGAATTGTGCCATAAGTCAGAATAGTTATGATGGATATATTCGAGTTCTTCGCTTTTCCTGTCAAACTGAGTTCTTTCATGTCTTGGAAATGTCAGGATACCTTGGAATTGTCAGGCTTAAAATTTGAGCGGGTTCTTATTATCCATCTGCTGGGTTGTGCTTTGCATCGGGCTTGCGGACGTTGTGGCTTGGGCTGGGGTTGTGCCAGTTAGGTTTACATCGAGTTTGTTATAGGGGATCTCCACGCCAACTTTTTGCAATACGACTGTGGCGGTTTCCCGCATCTCATTTTTTGTATCCCAATTCACCGAGGTGGGGGTCCAACAGCGTAATTCTATAATAACGGCACTGTCCCCAAGGGAGCTGACATGCACGGTGGGGATGGGTTGGGCGAGGACGCGCCCATCGCGGGAGGCAAGGGTTAGCAAAACTTTGCGTGCCAAGGCGATGTCTGATTCATAGGAAATGGAAAACTGTAAATCGATGCGCCGTTCGGTACGGCGAGAATAATTGATAATGGAGGTATTCCAGAGTTCAGAATTTGGCACAAATAAATATAGGCCAGCCGCCGTATGTAGCTTGGTTGCGAAAAGGCCTATTTCATCAACTGTACCGGAAATGGAATTACCCTCAATATACTCACCTGTGGAAAAGGGGCGTAACCAGATGAGCATGACCCCGGCCGCGATATTGGACAGGGTTCCCTGCAATGCCAACGCGATAGCCAAACCCGCAGCGCCAAGAACAGCCAGGATGGATGTGGTGGCGACCCCGAACTGGCTGAGAACAATGATGGCGGTTACGATCAGGATGGAGTAGCGCACCAATTGGCACAAAACCGGCCCGATGGTTTCATCGACCGCGCTGGAATTGTGTAGCATTTTGCGCAATCTGCTGGGCAGAATTTTGGATAACCACCAGCCGATAGTGAGTGCCATTAGACCCAAAAAAACCGAATAGGCGTGGCCCGTTGACCACTCGGTAATTATATCAACAATAGCCTGAACGTCCAATTTTCATCCCCGTTTTTCTTGGTACTATGCGTGCACGTGCAATTGTTTACAAGACTTGTTGGACACATGCCAGTGGCTTTGCTAAGTGAAGGGTGATTTGGTAAGGGCGCGTAGCTCAGTTGGTAGAGCAGCCGACTCTTAATCGGCTTGTCGCAGGTTCGAACCCTGCCGCGCC
>JAJRRG010000189.1 GCA_024279675.1 Alphaproteobacteria bacterium | reverse complement strand
CTTCGCTTTGGCGCAAAATCGGCCCCCCATACAGGTCAGCCGATTGATGCCCGCGTGCAAGTCAAAAAAATTGTACCTAACGCAGAGATTGCTTTTGGCCAAAGCTTGGTGCCCATTGGTGACACGGTTCATATCAGCTTTAGCGGGATTGACGTAGTGCTGAACACGACGCGGGCCCAGTGTTTTGATCGATCAATGTTTGATGTTATGGGTATCAACCCGGAGGAAAAAGATATTTTGATTATCAAATCAACTAACCATTTTTATCAATCGTTTGAAAAAATCGCACGCGAGATCATTTACTGCTCGGCGGGCTCCCCATACCCCAATGACCCAACAACGACCAAATACCTCAAGGCGCCCCAAAATATATGGCCCCTCGTAGAAAACCCCTTTGAAAACAAAGAAATTTAACCCCATGCCCTCGCAAACCACTACGCCCTTGCAAACCGCCATGCCCTTTCAAACTATCGAGCCCGGCTCCCCCATCACCTCGCTTAGCACCCCAATCGTGGTGATTGATGAGGATATTATGGCGCAAAATATTGCGCGGGTTCAGGCCTATATGGATAAAGTTGATCTTGCTTTTCGCCCCCATATCAAAACCCACAAAATCCCTGCAATTGCTCGCGCACAGATTGAAGCGGGGGCCAAGGGCATAAATTGTCAAAAAGTCAGCGAAGCCGAAATTTTTGCAGATGCAGGGTTTGATGACATTTTGATTACGTTCAATATTATGGGAGCTGAAAAACTGGCCCATCTTGTCGCCTTAAATCGGCGAGTAAACCTAAAAGTGACCGCCGACAGCGCTTTCACCATTAATGGACTCGCGCAAGCGTTTAGCCGTGATCGCCCCCTGAATGTTCAGGTGGAATGTGACACAGGGGGAGAACGTTGCGGGGTGCAAACACCGGAACAAGCGCTTAAATTGGCCAAACTTGTTGTAAGCCATCCCGAACTTAAGTTTGTTGGCTTGATGACCTATCCAGCCCCTGGGGAGGAAAAAAATGCTGAGGCGTTTCTAAGTGCAAGCCTAGCCCTTCTGGACAAAGCAGACATCGCCTGCCCTTGCGTATCCTATGGCGGCTCTCCAAGCCTGTTCAGCGCACATCTGGTACCATCAGCAACGGAATATCGTGCGGGCACATATCTATACAATGATCGCTCACTGATAAGGGCCGGGCACTGCAAGCAAAATGATTGCGCCATGCATATTTTGGCGACAATTGTTGCGCGCCCAACCCCTGATCGTGCCATAATGGATGCAGGGTCAAAGGCTTTGACCTCTGATCTGTTGGGGTTTGCAGATCACGGTTTGATCATTGAATATCCAGATGCCTCTATCACTGAATTCTCTGAAGAGCATGGTACAATTGATCTGAGTAATTGCATCGGCCCACGCCCCGAAATTGGCGACATGGTGCGTATCATTCCCAATCACACCTGTGTGGTTTCTAACCTGTTTGACCATGTGATCTTCCACAAAAACAATCTAATCACCAAAAAAGTTGAAGTTGCCGCACGTGGTCTAGTCTGGTAATTTTACCAGCTTTCCGCTCCTAAGATTTGACTTTTCATACGGCCCAAAAAAAAGCCGCCTACTGACGTAGGCGGCTATAAGTTTTGGGAGGATCACGGCATATTTAGGGTTTGGACCCTTGCTGCCATTGATTAGGAAATATCATCAGGCGCGTTGCCCCTATTTGTGAGTGAGCAAGCTTTCATCAATTGCAGAAAGCTCAATATTTCTTTCAAACGCATCACCATTTTCATCAAACAAATGGCAATCGACCACATTAAGACCAATTTCAGTCGTCTGGTTATTTTGAACAGGTGCGCTACCGGGTAAGAGGCAACTCAAAGCATCCCCATTTTTCTCGATGGCGGCATAAACAACCGTATGGATGCCAAGTCGCTCAATAACTGAGGGAATAATGGAGATTTTTACGTCCCCTTTTCCAAGGCGAACATGCTCTGGGCGAATGCCCAACTGCATTTTTTTACCCTCATGCCCATCACGCGGAATTACCTTTATTTCAACTTCCTGACCATCGTCAAAGCGCACTTTCATCCCCTGTTTTGTACTTCCGACACACTCAACAGAGATGAAATTCATCTTGGGATTTCCGATAAATCCAGCGACAAAAACGTTGGAGGGTTTATGGTAGAGTTCAAGTGGCGAGCCAACCTGAGCAATAATGCCCTCATCCAACACAACGATTCTATCGGCCATTGTCATGGCTTCCACCTGATCATGGGTCACGTAAATCATTGTCGCGTCTAAATCATTATGTAATTTGGACAGTTCAACCCGCATTTCGGCCCGCAATGCCGCATCAAGATTGGAAAGCGGTTCATCAAACAAAAACACCGAAGGTTTGCGAACAATAGCGCGGCCAATCGCAACACGCTGGCGTTGTCCACCGGAGAGTTGTCCGGGCTTATGCTTAAGGCGATCATCCAGCTTCAAAATACCAGATGCTTCCATAACCTTGGCCTCAACCTCTGCCTTGGGAAGTTTTTCAACCCGCAAAGGGAATGCAATATTTTCATATACTGTCATATGTGGATAAAGCGCATAGGACTGGAATACCATCGCAATGCCACGTTTAACTGGTGGCAGGTCATTGACAATTTTGTTGTCGATTTCGACGTTGCCACTCGAAATTTCTTCAAGACCTGCGATCATGCGCAAAAGTGTTGACTTGCCACAGCCTGAAGGGCCGACAAATACGACAAATTCACCATGGGGAATATCTAGGGAAACGCCTTTGATAACCTCGACGGAG
>JAJRRG010000188.1 GCA_024279675.1 Alphaproteobacteria bacterium | reverse complement strand
TGAAACTGCGATAGCGTGTGATTTTGGTGCAAAAGGATTTGTGGAAAATAACATTATGACACGAGGCATGTTAAAATCAGGGATTACGGCAGGTCGTTTGCCAGCGGAACAGTATAAGCAGAATTTTGATGACTTACACGCACCTTTGTCGACCCATGAGGCAAGAATTGAGGCTGAGCGTTGTTATTTCTGCTTTGACGCCCCGTGCCAAACCGCATGCCCAACGGACATTGATATCCCGCTGTTTATCCGTGAAATATCCACTGCAAACCCATTAGGGGCCGCCAAAACAATATTTAATCAGAATATATTGGGGGGGATGTGTGCTCGTGTTTGCCCCACAGAAACCCTGTGCGAAGAAGTATGTGTGCGTGAAGAGGCCGAAGGTAAGCCGGTAAAAATTGGTCAGTTGCAACGCTATGCTACTGACTTAGCTATGGAAAAATCTGCGCACTTCTTTGAGCGTGCGCCCACGACGGGCAAAACAATTGCTATTGTTGGTGCAGGACCAGCGGGGATCGCTTGCGCTCACCGTTTAGCCGTGCTTGGCCATAATGCGGTGATCTTGGACGCGCGTGATAAAGCCGGCGGCCTTAATGAATATGGCATTGCAACCTATAAGAGCGTCGATGGTTTTGCCCAGGCGGAGCTTGATTATGTTTTATCCATCGGGGGCATAACAATTGAACTTGGCCAAGCCCTTGGCCGTGATTTTTCCCTGAGTGATCTGGTTGAGAAATATGATGGTGTGTTCATTGGCTTTGGCCTTGGGGGGGTAAATGCCCTGCGCGCCGCTGGCGAAGAGGCTATCGGGGTTTCCGATGCCGTGGACTTCATTGCCGACCTTCGCCAAGCCAATGACCTGTCAAAAGTAGATATTGGTCGTCAGGTTGTGGTGATCGGCGGCGGTATGACCGCCATTGATGCTGCCATTCAAGCAAAGTTGTTGGGGGCAGAAGAAGTAACCATCTGTTATCGACGCGGCCATGAGCAAATGGGCGCTTCCGAATTTGAACAGGATTTAGCCGTATCTAAAGGCGTGGTGATGCGCCATTGGCTCCAACCCAAACAGGTCTTGAGCGAAAATGGAAAAGTGACCGGGCTTGAACTGGAATATACACAATTGAGCGATGGCAAACTTGTGGGCCTTGGCCATAGCGCCACGATTCCAGCCGATCAGATATTTAAAGCCATTGGGCAATCCTTGGATACCTCCCACGCCGACGGTTTGAACATTGTTGGTGGACGCATTGATGTGGATGAAAACGGGCGCACCTCACGTAAAAGCATTTGGGCGGGGGGGATTGTACCACCGGCGGTGATGATTTGACCGTAACTGCTGTGGCCAACGGGCGCGATGCGGCACAAGATATTCATGCAGCCCTGAGCGGGAACGCGACATAATGGCGATTTCGCAAATGTTATTCCAATCCAGCCCCGTTGATGACCAAAGTCGAGCGATGGATTTCTACTGCACTAAACTAGGCATGACGGTGCATACCGACGCGCCCTATGGTGAAGATTATCGCTGGATATTTTTGGAAATACCCGGGGCCCAAACGCGGCTTCATTTTGCCAAGCGAAAGGAAATTACGGTTTCCCACGGGCCGGTTCTTTGCTTGGTCTCGGATGATGTGGATCAAGAATGCGAACGCCTGAAGGCGGCTGGGGTTGATATTACAGACGGCCCAGATGAAGCACCTTGGAAACCCGGGGTTCGCTGGGCCATGATCAAAGATAGCGAAGGCAATCTAGTTTTGTTGGAAAGCTTTGCGGGTCAGGAGATTTAAGTGGTTGATTGCATGTGCTGGAGGGTAAGAGGCGCTCATGATTTTTTCTAATGTATTCCGGTTAATTATTGTGATGATTCTTGCGTTTGCATATGCGGGAGCTGCCCTTGCAAAGGAAGCCAAGATGCTGGGTACTTGGTGTTCTGAGGATGGACGCGAAATCATGTATTGGGAAAAACAGACCATTGCGTTTAACGAGCACACGATTTGTGAGTTTGATGCGCCTCTGGCAACGGGTTCCCACACCCTTATGACCCTTGAATGCGCCAACATTTATTTTATGGATGATGAAATTGTTCGGGCGTTTGAAAAGAGCGTTTTGTTTGAAGCCAATTATACAGCCCCCAATCGATTAAGTGTGACAATGGATTCTAATCCAACCCCAACATTGTTCACGCGCTGTAATGAATAGTTATAAAAAGGAAGTGCCATATGGCTGATCTCACAAATAATTTCGTCGGCATTAAATCCCCAAATCCGTTTTGGCTGGCCTCGGCCCCCCCAACGGACAAGGCCTATAATGTGGAGCGGGCTTTTAAAGCCGGTTGGGGCGGCGTCATGTGGAAAACCCTTGGCGAAGATGGCCCCCCGGTGGTCAATGTAAATGGCCCCCGATATGGGGCCATATTTGGCGGCGATCGGCGTTTGATCGGCCTCAATAATATTGAGCTGATTACCGACCGGGAATTGCAGGTTAATCTGCGTGAGATCAAGCAGGTAAAAAAAGATTGGCCCGACCGGGCGGTCGTTGTGTCCCTTATGGTTCCGTGTGAAGAGGATGCCTGGAAGACGATTTTGCCGGTGGTTGAGGAAACCGGGGCCGACGGAATTGAGCTTAATTTTGGTTGCCCCCATGGGATGAGCGAGCGCGGCATGGGCGCTGCCGTGGGTCAGGTTCCAGAATATATTGAAATGGTCACCCGTTGGTGCAAACAAAATACACGCATGCCGGTGATCGTGAAACTCACCCCCAATATTACCGACATTCGTTATCCCGCGCGCGCAGCCCATCGTGGTGGCGCTGATGCGGTGAGCCTGATTAACACGATTAATTCTATCGTTTCGGTAGATCTGGACAATTTTGCCCCCAACCCAACCATTGACGGCAAGGGCACCCACGGGGGCTATTGCGGCCCGGCGGTGAAACCCATTGCGATGAACATGGTGGCTGAAATTGCCCGCGATGCTGAAACCACAGGCCTGCCAATTTCGGGTATTGGCGGCATTTCCAACTGGCGCGATGCGGCAGAGTTTATGGCTTTGGGCAGTGGCAATGTGCAGGTCTGCACCGCCGCTATGGTCTATGGCTTCAAAATTGTTGAGGAGATGATTTCGGGCCTATCTAATTGGATGGACGAACGGGGTTATACTTCAATTGATGATTTTGTTGGCAAGGCCGTACCCAATGTGTCCGATTGGCAGTACCTTAACCTCAATCACATCACCAAGGCCAAGATCGATCAGGACGCCTGTATTGAATGCGGGCGCTGTCATATTGCCTGTGAAGACACATCACATCAGGCGATTATGGCGACCAAAGACGGGAAACGTCACTTTGAAGTGATGGACGACGAGTGCGTTGGTTGTAATCTTTGTGTGCTGGTCTGCCCGGTTGAGAATTGCATCTCGATGGAAGTAAAAGAAGTCGGCTCAATCGACGAGCGGACCGGTCGGGTGGTTGCAAAAGACTATGCCAACTGGACGACGCATCCCAACAATCCGAGCGCGATTACAGAACCGGCGGAATAGGGTGGTGGTGTAAAATTTGCGGTTTTTGCACCAAGGACTGAGAGTCTGCAATGCGGAAGTCTAAAATCTAGGTTCTAAACGGTTTGGAAAAGCGGTCGCGTTTTAAGGTACGCGGCTGGGTCTGGCGTGTTCCCCATCATATTTTGTCGCCATGCTTCTTGTTCCGAATTGATCACAGCCAATTCCCATACGCAGGCAACCACTGGTCTAACCAGCGTGTCTAAGGGTTTAACTGCTCCATAAAGTTGACGATGATTGTGTTGGCAAAGAATACAACCTTGAACCCACCAATGCGCCGATATTGTAAGGCCTAAGTTGCCGGGGTGAATAATTATAAAGCCCAAGCCGTTGCATTCACCCATCGTTGCAACACGCGCTAGTACCTCTGTTTCCACGAACTGTTTTGCCTTTGATATCAACTCCACACCAATATTTTTGCTCTCAACATGGAGACCATCAATCTTAAATTGGAGTGCGCAAGTGTCCCAAACTCCGTGATCCGAAAAGGCACGGGGCTGGTAGACCTCTATGGGACTGTTATTCATCAACTCTCTCCGTTTATGACAATCTTTGAGGCTATGCTAAATGTTCGTAAAAAGTCAATTTGGGATAAAGAACCTGTGGAATAGGAGGCGCTTAATATAATATTTTTGAGATTGCGATAACAACTGAGTTTGTAAACAGCTTATACAATGCCATACTCAGTAAATGTTTGAGGACATAAATATACTCCTGATCTGGGTTGCTGCATTTGTTTCAACGGCAAGTCCTGGACCCGCCACTTTGGCAATAGCCGGGGCTTTGATGACCGCAGGGCGAACATATGGTTTGGCACTTGTCGAGGGAGTAACAACTGGTTCATGGATATGGTCGATTGCTGCTGCATTGGGTCTTGGTGCAGTCATGTTGGCAAGTGCATAGATGTTTGAGGTGTTGTGCTACTTCGGCGCATGTTTTTTATTGTTTCTTACCTACAAATCGGCGCGTTCAACCTTTGCCCGTTCAAAAACCGCGAAAAGTCAAATCTCCATTGCATCTTTGCAATCTGCCTGTGGTAAAGGCTTAGCCCTGCACCTTGCCAACCCAAAAGCAATTCTGTTTTTTGGATCATTATTTGCAATAAGTGTTCCAGCTGGCGCGTCGGTGTTTTCATTGGCGATTGTCATTGCAGCGGTCAGTATACAAAGTTTGTTAGTCTTTCATATGACGACCACCTTTTTCGTAGCGCAAAAACTAAACTTACTTCTTTTCTTCGATCAGGCAAAACCCATGTCCAAACGGGTCTGAGCAATAGGCAATACTGCCCCAGTCCCCCGATTCGCTCCCCTCGTGAATTCCACCTGCTGTCACCACCAATTTTAGTGTTTTTTCAATATCGTCAACGTCGAAATCAAAATGAATTGGCGTCCAGTGACGATCATATGTTCTAAGAGCTGTGTCCAATTTTGTGGAAGCGCTGTTTGGCTCCTTTTGCAGCAAATAGACCTTAATTGTTCCCGCATCCAGTATAAACATATTTGCGCCAGCTTTTTTAACCTCCTTAAATCCCAGCCCATTTGTGTAAAATAAAATGGCAGAACCTAAGTCCGGAACATCAATGCTAATTGACATTTTGTGCATATTTTGACTCCTATTGATTGAAGTAAGGGATATTTTGTTCATGGTTTGTTCCACAAAACCGTCGCTATTGCAAGTTTGTTTTTATGCTGGATTAAAACGCAGCAGCGGTAGCTAAAGTACTGTTGCTCTTTGCTGCAAAAGCCACGCCCACGTCATACTCGCGCTCGACGCGGGTATCCATAACAATGTAAGGTTTTGGTTTTATGGGGTTTTCAGACTGCCTTTGGATTGCCACACGCCTGACGGCGCTCGCTACGACAAAGCAATCAGCCCTTGGGCCTCAGCCCTTTGCAGAACAGTTTTTCTAAAAAAACAGCGGCGTCCTGGAAGTGGGTTTCTTCGCTATCATTTTTCCCAAGCACGGCGCGTACCTGAACATCAAAATCCGCATAATGTTGCGTTGTGGCCCAAATCGAAAATAGCAGGTGATGCGGGTCGCAAGGATTAAGCTTGCCCGCCGCCATCCACCCTTCAATGATGTTTGCTTTTTCATTAACTAGGGATCGCAATTCCCCCTTAATCAAACCAATAATGCGTGGTGCACCCTGTAATATTTCATTGGCAAACAAACGACTTTCCCGGGGGAAGTTCCGGCTCATTTCAAGCTTGCGCCGGATATAGGCGCATATTTCAGCCACGGGTTCTCCGTGGGGGTTAAGTGCCCTGAGCGGGTCGAGCCACGTGTCCATCAGGCGTTCGATTAATGTGGTATGAATATCTTCCTTGCGGGAAAAATAATACAATAAATTGGGCTTGCTCATGCCCGCCGCATCGGCAATTTGATCAAGGGTTGAGCCGCGAAACCCATGGGTGGAAAATACCTCTAGAGCCGCGTCTAAAATCAGTTCGCGTTTCTCCCTTTGAATACGGGTGGGGCCGGATTTTCGCGTGGTTGAGTGCGGCATTTTGTGAGTTTTGTCCCTATTCTTGATATCTATTGGTTTTAGCGTAGATTTTGCTTGCTTGGCGCATCTATAATGGTAATCTTTGATCAACTGGTCAAATTTTATTAACACAAGAGTCCTCTAGCGCCAAACATATCAAACTAATCTGCCTTCGTCGTTGGAAACTGGACTGTTTCGGGAAAGGAAAATAAATGAGTGGATCTGATAACGTAACGCCAAACGACTTGAGCGCTTTTTGGATGCCTTTTTCCGCCAATAGGCAGTTCAAGAAGGAGCCTCGCATGTTTGTGGGCGCCTCCGATATGCATTATGTAACCTCAGACGGGCGGCAGGTGCTCGATGCGACCGCAGGGCTTTGGTGCGTAAACGCTGGGCATTGTCGGCCCAAAATTACCGAGGCTATTCAGAAGCAGGCCGCAGAACTTGATTATGCCCCGGCGTTTCAAATTGGTCATCCCAAGGCGTTTGAATTGGCCAACAAGCTTGTTGATATTGTCCCCGAGGGCATGGATCACGTATTTTTCACCAATTCAGGCTCAGAGAGTGTTGAAACAGCGCTCAAAATCGCGTTGGCCTATCATCGGGTAAAAGGCGATGGCGCGCGGTTCCGTTTGATCGGGCGCGAGCGTGGCTATCATGGGGTAAATTTTGGCGGCATTTCTGTTGGTGGCATTGTGCCAAATCGCAAAATGTTCGGCACGCTGTTAACCGGCGTTGATCATATGCCCCATACGCACTTGATTGAAAAAAATGCCTTTTCAAAAGGTGCGCCCGAGCATGGTGCGGAACTTGCTGATGAGTTGGAGCGTATTGTGGGCTTGCATGATGCCTCCACCATTGCGGCGGTCATTGTTGAGCCGGTTGCAGGGTCGACCGGGGTGTTGATTCCCCCCAAGGGCTATCTGCAAAAATTGCGCGATATCTGCACCAAACACGGCATATTGCTGATTTTTGATGAGGTAATCACCGGCTTTGGCCGCATGGGTACGCCCTTTGCCGCAGATTATTATGGCATTATACCAGACATTATGGTGACCGCTAAGGGGTTGACCAACGGGGTCATTCCCATGGGCGCGGTATTCGTGAAGAGCGAGATTTATGAGGCTTTTATGAATGGGCCAGAGCATATGATTGAGTTTATGCACGGCTATACATACTCGGGGAATCCCATGGCCGCCGCCGCAGGGCTTGGCACATTGGCCACCTATAAGGAAGAAGGCTTGCTTACGCGCGCCGCCGAATTGGCCCCCTATTGGGAAGAAGCGCTACATTCGCTTGCCGATGCCCCTTACGTCATTGATATTCGCAATGTTGGGCTGATCGGCGCTGTGGAACTTGAGCCGATTGCAGGGGCTCCAACAAAGCGCGCCTTTGCGGCCTTCCGCGAAGCGTTTGATAATGGGCTGCTTATTCGAACCACCGGGGACATTATTGCTTTGTCACCGCCTCTAATTGTCTCTAAATCTCAAATTGACGAAATCGTCGATGGCATTCGCGCCGTCCTAAACAAGGTTGATTAATTTGGAATAAATATTCTATAATGAATTATTATGGAATATTTGTTCAAATCCAAGGAAAATATAGATGTACAAACTTCAAAACGCCATTGATGGCAAGTTGGTCACGTCAGGTTCTGATCGTATGGCTGAGGTGTTCAACCCCGCAACAGGCGAGCAGATTGGCGAAGTGCCATTGTCGAGCGATGCTGAAATGAATGAAGCTGTTGCGGCGGCTAAAAAGGCGCAGGTTGCCTGGGGGGACTTACCACCGGCCAAGCGCGCCCGTGTGATGTTTAAGTTTCTTGAGTTGCTCAATGAAAATATTGGCGATCTCGCCCGTGAAATATCCCGCGAACAGGGCAAAACCCATGATGATGCCTTGGGGGAATGTGCCCGTGGTATCGAAGTGGTGGAATATGCCTGTGGCATTCCCCAAGTCCTTAAGGGTGAATATTCGCGCAATGTTGGCCCCGGAATTGATAGCTATGCCAGCCGTCATCCGCTTGGCGTGGTTGCTGGAATTACGCCGTTTAATTTCCCCGCCATGGTGCCCATGTGGATGTACCCGATGGCCATCGCCGCTGGCAATGCGTTTATCCTAAAACCCTCCGAGCGCGATCCATCCGCCTCCATGTTGGCTTGGGAATTGTTCAAACAAGCGGGTCTGCCCGATGGGATCTTTAATATAGTGCACGGGGACAAGTCCGCCGTGGATTGCATTTTGGATCATCCAGACATCAAGGCTGTGAGTTTTGTTGGCTCCACCCCCATTGCTGAATATGTTTATACAAGAGGCACCGCCGCCGGTAAACGGGTTCAGGCCCTTGGCGGCGCAAAAAACCACATGATCATTATGCCCGATGCGGATATGGATCAAGCGGCCAACGCTTTGATTGGCGCTGGTTATGGTGCGGCGGGTGAACGCTGTATGGCGATTTCTGTGGCTGTGCCAATTGGTGAAGAAACCGCGGAAAAATTGGTTGCGGCGCTTAAGCCAAAAGTAGAATCCCTCAAAATCGGCCCCGCTTCGGACGAAACAACCGAGCTCGGCCCGGTCATTACCAAGGCCCATCAGGAAAAAGTTTTGGGTTACATTGATCAAGGGGTGGCGGACGGTGCTGACCTTGTGGTTGATGGGCGTGGCTTCTCGCTTCAGGGTTATGAGGGCGGCTATTTCGTTGGCGGCACATTGTTTGACAACGTGACCGAGGACATGAGTATCTATCGTGACGAGATTTTTGGCCCTGTAGTTTCCATCGTGCGCAAGAATTCTTTCGAAGAAGCGGTCGATCTGATCCACGGCCATGAATATGCCAACGGCACCGCAATCTTTACCCGTGATGGGGATGCGGCCCGTGACTTTGCCGACAAGATCGAAGTGGGTATGGTGGGCATAAACGTGCCAATTCCAGTGCCTGTGGCCTATCACTCCTTTGGCGGCTGGAAACGTTCTTCGTTCGGATCGTCGGGAATTTATGGCCCCGAAGCGGTGCAATTCTATACCCGCCTGAAAACCGTAACCGCGCGCTGGCCCACCGGGGTTAAGGAAGGCGCGGTATTTACCTTTCCGGCTTAAGTGCAACCTAATTTCCCTCCCCCCAACAATTTTGTGTGTGGGGAGGGATTAAGGGTGGGGGGAAGAAGAAAGAGAATATAATGGACAGACCCCAGGCAAAGGCAACAATTTTGGTGGATGACGAGCGGGTGCGGGTTATCCGGTTTGAATTTGCCCTCGGTGCTGAAACGGGCTGGCACGTGCACGGACATGACTATGTGGTGACGCCGATTAGTGAATGCGTGATGTTGCTTGAAGAAACGGGGGGAACAACCCGTGAAGTGACCATGGCCCCCGGTGCGGCATACGGACGTAAAAAAGGCATTGAGCATAATGTGGTGAATAATGGCAAAATGCCCATGATCTTTGTTGAAGTTGAACTGAAATAGGAGCGGCCATTATGGCAAAACCCACATCAAAACCCGGCGCAAATCTAAAAATCAATGGCAC
>JAJRRG010000187.1 GCA_024279675.1 Alphaproteobacteria bacterium | reverse complement strand
CTAGTAAATAGTCAAAAATGCTAAAAATGAACCTGCTCCGCACTTGTTTCTACTCGCATAGGGACTTAACAGCAATTGAATGGGGCACAAACAGCTTCTATTGAAATACATTTTGTTGCCACATTGGGATGGCAATTGCGCATGGGCGACTGCTAGTCGAGTTTCGCGCTTGAGTTTTTGAGGAAAAAAATATGGCGAATGTGGTGGTTGTTGGCTCCCAGTGGGGTGATGAGGGCAAAGGCAAGATTGTTGATTGGCTAAGTGATCGGGCTGACGTTGTTGTGCGCTATCAGGGCGGACACAATGCTGGGCATACGCTGGTAATTGATAAAAAGGTTTACAAGCTTTCCTTGCTACCCTCTGGCCTTGTTCAGGGGAAAATGAGCGTCATTGGCAATGGGGTTGTGGTTGATCCGCGTCACTTTGTCGAGGAGGTCAAAAAACTCCAAGGACAGGGGGTAAAAATTTCCCCTGATGTTTTGATGGTGGCGGAAAACGCCCCCCTAATTTTGTCATTGCATCAGGAACTGGACGCCATTCGGGAAGGTTCTAATGCGGGTTTGCGGATTGGTACCACCAAGCGGGGTATTGGCCCGGCCTATGAGGATAAGGTGGGACGGCGCGCCATACGCGTGATAGATTTGTCTGAACCGGATTCTCTTATGGAAAAAGTTGAGCGGCTTTTGTTGCATCACAATGCTTTGCGCCGTGGCATGGGAATTTCTGAACTGGTGGCCAGCGATATTTATGACGAGTTGATGGGCGTTGCTGCATTCATTTTGCCGTTTATGGGGCAGGTATGGCGATTGTTGGATGAAAAGCAGCGACAGGGGAAGCGTATATTATTCGAAGGGGCGCAAGGGGCGTTGCTGGACAATGATCACGGCACCTATCCGTTTGTCACCTCCTCAAATGTTGTCGCTGGGCAGGCGGCGGCGGGCGCTGGTGTGGGCCCAGGAACGCTAGATTATGTACTTGGCATTACCAAGGCCTATACAACACGGGTTGGGGAGGGGCCATTCCCAACCGAGCAGGAAAACGAAATTGGGCAGTTTTTAGGGGAAAAGGGTCACGAGTTTGGCGTTGTAACCGGGCGTAAACGGCGTTGTGGGTGGTTTGATGCTGTTTTAGTGCGCCAAATGGTCAAAATATCGGGAATTAGTGGTATAGCACTGACAAAACTTGACGTTCTGGATGGTCTGGAACACATTAAGGTTTGTGTCGCCTATGAATTGGATGGGGAGCGGATTGACTATTTTCCAAGCTCAATGGGTACGCAGGATCGGGTTGTTCCGATTTATGAAACACTTGAGGGATGGAAAGAAACATCGGCGGGGGCACGCAGTTGGGCAGATTTACCGGCACAAGCGGTTAAATACGTGCGCTATATCGAAGAATTAATTGGTTCTCCTGTAGCATTGCTTTCAACGAGTCCTGAGCGGTTGGATACTATTATGGTGACTGACCCTTTCCAAAGTTAAGTTTTTTTGGCAAAACTTATATAAATGTTGGGTATTGAGTAAAAGAATGGCAAATTACCAAGAGCTTTTAAGTCGCGCTGTCGGGGCATTACCGGAGAATAATGGTGCGTCTCGTCGTGAAGTATATGAAAAAGCGCGTAAAGCGCTTGTGACGCAGTTGCGTGCAATTGATCCGCCCCTGCCTGCCCGCGAGATTACCCAACATCGTTTGGAACTTGAAGATTGCATTCGTGAAGTGGAGCATAAGGCCACAGAAGCTCTGTTGGGCGGCCTCAAAAATATGGAAGAAACTTCCATTCCTTTGGCCTCAGAACCTGACCCTGCTCCCGTAGAGGAAAAAGTAAGCGACGAAGATAGCAAGGTAGACTCTAAAGAGAATACCGATGCACCAGTTGCTAGGGAAGAAAAAGGCACAGAAACGACCGAAAAGTCAGATGAAAAAGCGGACACAAATAACAAGGCTGACGTCAAAGATAAGAAGCCGCAGGCAAAGCAGGCTGAAAAACCTGAGACAGGCGATAAGTCGGATAAGTTAGGAAAATCAAACTCCTCCGAGAACAAAGACGATGCCGGAAAAACAGATGCAAACGACAAAAATGCAGATGTTAAGTCCGCGACGAATTCTAATTCAAATAAAACAAAAGATATTACAGATAAGGACAAATCCACATCAGATACTGATGATCAAGATTCATCAGATGACAGTGCGTTGGCTGCCATTATTGCGCGGGCCGAAAATGGCAAAAACAAGAGTGATGATACGTCAAAGGAATCTGGAAAGAGCGATCTGGAAGTTGCCCTTGAGGGGGCAAAGGGTGCCAAGAATGAGACACCAAAGGATGAACCTGTCTCACATTCACGTCCCCATTCAGACAAAAGCGTTGGGGCTGCGATGTCGCGGGTTCGTGAGGTTGATAATGAATCTGGTAAGGCTAGGATTTCACCCGTGTCCCGTGATGGGGCAAAAGGTATGGATGAGTCTGTACCAGAAACTAGGTCTGCGGATGAATCTGATCTTGTTGCAAGTCTGACAGCTGAATTAACTCCTAAGAAAATTGGTGGACAAAATGATGCTCAACTTAGTGTTGATCGGGCTATCAAGGCCCTTGACCGCGAAGCTCGAGGCGAAGAAGGCGAAGGCGCAACCTCCTCAAAAGTTTCAGATTTTAGCGATGGTCTAAAAAGTGACGAAACCCGATTTTCTTCCGAAGACGGAGAAGAAAAAAGTAGTAATGGGCTGACGATATTTCTAGTTCTGGTTATTTTATTGCTCGGCGTTGTCGGGGGTGGTGGTTATTGGGCCTGGCAACAGGGTTATATTGATTTAGAGAATTTGTTTGCCTCGGGTGAAGTTGTTGCGGGAGCAGATACTAACGATCAGTCAGGGGATAATTCCAGCGCGGATGTTCCTGTAGTGGATGCAAATACTTCCACTGACACGACAAATGGAGATGGGACTTCGGGCCCCGGAAATACCACGACAAATGTGCGTGATGTTACTTTGAGCAATTCGGACAGTGTTATTACCGATGAAGATAAGTCTGGCGAACGTTTGACAACAACGCCGGATCACGGTGACACGAGTGGCACAGATGTAGTTTCACATGCGGATGCAAATGTAGCTGAGATAAATACGGATGATAAATCCGAGGATCGCCTGGGTGCGGATGCCAGTGTTCCAGACGCCAGTCTGGGTACAGAGGGGGACGTTGATCCAAACGCGGCTGCCGGTGCGGGGGCTCAATCTTTGTTGCTTGAGGCCTCTACGGATGGTTCGGGTGGTGCGGTGCCATTTTCGGGAACCGTTGAGTGGAGCCGCGGGCTAGATGAATTGGGTTCTCCAACTTTAATCGGTCAAGCCAAAATTCCGGCACGAAACCTAAGCGTGAAGCTCTTAATTCGAAAGAATGGCGATGTTTCACTTCCCGCCAGTCATCTCATGGAGATCGATTTTGATGTGAGCGAAACTTTTGCCGGGGGATCTGTTGCCGGGCTTCCTGGGATTTTGCTTAAGAACGAGGAACTTGTTCAAGGGGTTGCGCTTGTTGGGGCTTCAGCGCGGGTTGTGGGGAATTCGTTCCTGTTTGCCCTGAGTGCAGCCGAGCAAGATGAACGTACAAACCTTGATTTACTGGAAACACGTAAGTGGATGGATTTGGCACTTATTTATGCTTCGGGTCGCCGTGCGATTATTACGCTGGAAAAAGATGAGGCTGCTCAGGCCATGTTCCAGGATGTGTTGGCAATCTGGAACGGCAATGAAGCCGCAGGTGAAACTTTGGGCGAAGCCGTATCAGATGCAGTTGAGGGAGCGGGCAATGCTGCGGTTGATTTGGTTCAGGACGCCGTTGTGTCGCCCCCCAACGGATAAATTCTATCCGCCAAGTCTTTGACGTCTGTTGGATTGTGGGTAACAAGAAGTGTGTGCCACGCGTTTTTTCGAGTAAGACGTTTCACAAGGGCGCGCATATCTCTTGCCGTGTTTTCATCTAAATTCGCAAAGGGTTCATCCAGCAATACTATCGGCTGATTTCGCAAAAGCGTGCGCGCAAGGGCAACACGTTGTTTTTGCCCCCCCGACAAGTCACTGGCACGTCGTGTTTCATATCCGTCCAGACCAACTTCCTTGAGTGCGCTTTTGATCAACTTTGCTTTTCGATTGCTGCTTTTTGGAAGTCCCAGTTCCAGATTTGTTTGAACGCTTAAATGTTCAAATAAATTGTCGGCTTGAAATAATATTGAAACAGGCCGCTTTTCGGGTGGAAGTGAAATTATGTTGACTTCATTTAGTCGAATAGCCCCCGAAACTGGGGTGAGAAAGCCAGCGATTAAATCAAGAAGCGTTGACTTACCAATCCCTGAGGGACCCGTGATGGCGCTTATTGTGCTTGGCATTGAACAAAAATTGTAAACCAGCGGTATTGCTTGGCCGGGGTGACAAAACGACAAATTTTTGATTTCAAACATTGCGTGTATTTCGTTGAAAATGAGTGGCAGAGCCCAGAAGGCAATGAAGCAAATCATGAGCATCAGGGCAGCAATTGAGGCCGCTTCATGGGTACGATAGGCCCCCAAAGCGCGGTACATGAGCCATGGCAGGGTGGTGAAATCCTGGGTGCCAAATAGAGAAATCACCCCCAAATCGCCAAGGGAGAAACAAAATGCCAGTGCACTGGCGATGCCTATTTCTCGCCCCATTAACGGCCGTTCAACAAGCTTCCATCGGGTAAAGCCAGACAGGTTTAGGCTAGTGGATAGTTTCGTATATCGTTTAACTATACTTTCAAGGGGCGGGGCAATGGTTGCGAAAACAAAAGGCAGGGCTAACAAAACATTGGCTGTTATCAAAACAAACGGGGCAGCAAGATCATGTGGGATGCGTAAAAATTTCAGACCGAGGAAGAAACCAAAAGCCAGTACCAACGAAGGAATTACCAAATAGGCGAACATAGGAAGGCCCACTAAGGCCTTGGTGAGGGGGGCATTAAGAGCATTGCGGGCCATCGCTATGCGAATGGCTAAAAGCAGAGTGAGGGCAGTGCTGACCAAGCCTAAAGTCAAGGATGTGGTCGCTGCCTGCCAGAACCGAGGACGGGAAAGCGTGTCGATTAACCCTGATCCCAAACCCTGCGTTAAGATGGCTAGAAATGGCAGTGCAAAACCAAAGATTGAAAGCGTAATGATGGTGGTTTGTAATCGTTTGACCCGTTTTGAATCGGGCCAGTAATGAGCTCTTGTAATTCCCGCCGGAGCGATAACCGCTGATGAAATGAGGCTTGGAATAATAATTATGGCACAAATTACCAATTGTATAACTGATAAGATGACGGCCCCCTGTAGATCGAAATTGAGACGAATGGCGCTGAATATCGCGACTTCTAAGGTTTGGTTAGCAGGGCCACCCCCAAGTAGCAGAACGATGGGAAAGGAGGTGAAGGTTAACAGGAATATGATTGAGCTGAGGGCGGGTAAAGCGTTGGAAATCATTGGCCAGTCAAGGGTTAAAAATCTGGTGAGGCTGTTCATATTCAGGCTACGCCCGGTTTTGAGTTTTTGAGCTGGAATTGTTTCAAGTCTGGCTAAAAGTATGTGGGCGGCGAAGGCGCCGTTTAGAATAACATGGGCCAAAAGAATACCGTGGAAGCCAAATATGGAGCCGGGTAATTGTAAATTTAATATCGAGAGGGTATCATTGACCCATCCGGCCCGACCCCATATTTTAATGAGGCCAAGGGCAACCACCAGCCCCGGAGCAACGATGGCCGTTGCCAATATTGAAATGATAAATGAACGGCCCCAAAAGGTTAGGCGGTTCAAGCTCCAGGCCAGCCCAATCCCCACACCAAGGGATAAGATTGTGCTTAGAGACGCTTGAATAAGCCCCATACGCACAAGGTGGGCAAGATTTAAGCTGGACGAGCTTGTGGTGAAATCCTTTGTGGTAAACAAAAGACTGGCAAATATCATCACCATAAATGCGCTAATTATTGCGGCAATTATCACGCCGATAAATTTTCGAAATTTATCGACGTGGGATTTTATTGGACTAAAGGGGTGCGTCATTATTCAAATGAAGCCAGCATTTCAGCAATCCAGGCAGCGCTGTTTTTAGTCACAGTTTCATCATCAATTAATAGGACTTTTTGCGGTTTGGCAAAATCTGAAAACCCTTCGGGTAACGGAACATCCAAGACTGGATACATCCAGTTTGTCGTTGGGATGATTTCCTGAGCCTCTGCAGAAATCAGAAAGGTCAAAAAATCGTTTGCCAATTGTTTGTTGGGGGATGAATTTAATATCCCCGCAACTTCGATCTGGGTGTAATGACCCTCACGGAATGGGGCTGCAGCATACTTATATTCTGCCTCAACAATCGCATGAAAGGCGGGGGATGTGGTGTAGGACAACACCATATCTGCTTCTTCATTGAGGAATAGGGTGTATGCATCAGACCATGATTTGGTCAGGGTAATCACGTGGGGAGCGATTTCGGGCCATGCTTCGTTGGCATCGCCGCGATAGGCGGCTTTGATCCAAAGCACCAGCCCCATGCCAGTGGTTGATGAACGCGGATCGGGGAAGATGATTTTTATATTGCTGTCTCCACCTGCAAGTTGCTGAAATGAGGTGGGGGGTTCGGCCATCAGTTCTTTGTTGTAAATCATGGCGAGATACCCATAGTCGAAGGGGACAAAATCAGATGAACGCCAATCGTTGGGCAGTGTTAAGGCGCTGGTATCAACCTCATGGGGTGCAAACAGGCCTGTGGCACGTGCTTCACCGACAAGGGAGGTATCAAGTCCCAAAACAATATCGGCCTTTGTTGTATCCCCCTCCAATTGCACTTTTCGTAATGCGCCGATGGAGCTATCGGCAGCGACAAAATTTAGAATGCAATTGCATTGGTCTTCAAACCTGTCCTTTAGGGAGGGGGCCGGCCCCCAATCCGCAGCAAAAGCGTCATAGGTGTAAATGGTGAGGGTGGGTTTATCTTGAGCAAAAGCGTTAGGTGCGGCTAAAAGCAGAAGGGCGAAAGCGGTCGCTAGATTTTTTTGCATTTGATTTAGTCCAGTTTTTAAGTGGTACACAAACGGGGAAAATGGGAAGGACTTGATTCAAGATCCTTGCCATCTCGAACTTCCTCCGCCAGCATAACCTGGTTCAGGTTCAATGGGTTTTTCTCAGCTCCGTAAAAACGGAGCACCCCAGCGAGATACAGAAATAAAGATAGCTCAGGAATGTGCCCCAATGCAAGGCAAGGAACATAAAAACGTGATTTTCAGTGAAAACTTTCTAATTATTGTTGGCGGTGGGCACGTGGATGTTGCATTGCTAAAGACATTATACGCCGAGGGGGCGATGGTGATTGGGGCCGATGGGGGCGCTGACATTTGTGCTGGGGCGGGGATTGTACCCGATGCGATCATCGGGGATCTAGATTCTCTTGCCGATTCTTTTAGGTGGGGCAAAAAGACAAAAATTATCGAAATTAAAGAGCAGGACACAACGGACTTTGAAAAATGTCTTTATTCGAGTGAAGCGCCCATAACGATTTGCCTCGGGGTCACGGGTAAGCGGCTTGATCACACATTGGCGGCGCTCGACGTGTTGGCACGTCATGCAGCGCGAAGGCACATGGCCATTGTTAGTGAAACAGATTTGGTTTTAGCCGTGCGGGGAAAATTTGCTTTTGAAATTGAAAAAGGGGCGCGGGTTTCTGTTCACCCCGTTACACCCATCACGTTTGCAACATCGGTCGGATTGGAGTTTCCCCTCCAAGGTGTTGAATTGGCTCCCGGACTTAGAACGGGTACTTCGAACCGGGCGTTATCGGGTGTGTTTTCAATTGTGCCCAAGGGTGACGAAAATACGCCGTATTTAGTAATTATTGACAAGTCGTATTTGCAAACATGGGTTGAGGTTAGTACGGCGTGAAAAAGAAGATTCTGATTGGATTTTTGATATTTGTCGGACTGGTCTGGCTAAATAACACGTCTGTATTGATTGACCCCAGCACCCATTTAACCAGCGTCATGTCCCACCGTGGGGTCCATCAAACTTTTCATCAGCGTGATATGCAGAATGACACCTGCACCGCGACACGAATTTTTCCCAGCGACCATGGGCTGATGGAAAACACAATTGCTTCCATGCGCGCGGCCTTTGAGGCTGGGGCGGAAGTTGTGGAGCTTGATATTCACCTGACGGCTGACAAACAGTTTGCTGTATTTCATGACTGGACGTTGGATTGTCGCACAAACGGTATCGGGGTGACCCAGGAACAAGATATGTCCTATCTTAAGACGCTGGATATTGGCTATGGATACACATTTGATGGGGGGGCCACCTATCCTTTGCGTGGCGCAGGTGTTGGCTTGATGCCAACCCTCACAGAAGTATTTGAGACGTTTCCCAATCATAAATTCCTGATCAATTTTAAGAGCCGCCGTGCCGAGGAGGGAGAGGTTTTGGCCACAATGCTCAAGGCTAATCCGGCTTGGCGCGATATGGTTTTTGCTGTTTACGGGGGGGAAATTCCAACGCGAATAGTTATGGATGAAGTTACGGGGATGCTTGGCTATGACAAAAGTTCGGTCATATCCTGCCTTGGACAATATATGGCCTATGGCTGGACGGGCATTGTACCCGGCGCCTGCCACAATCAACTTGTGGTTGTGCCCGGCAATTATGCCTGGGCCATGTGGGGATGGCCGCACAAATTCACTCAACGGATGGGGGAAGTCGGTTCGCGGGTCATAGTGCTTGGCCCCTATTCCGGGGGCGGGTTTAGTTCAGGTATTGACAGTTTGGATCAATTGTCACTTGTGCCGGATCATTTTGATGGATTGGTTTGGACAAATCGCGTTGAAATTATGGGTAAAGAGATAAACGGTATGGATTGATGTGAGAGGCGATATGGGTCTATATGTTCATTTTGTCGGGGAAATATGATGAGCAACCTATCCAGTGAACAACAGGATTTGAAAAGGTCGATTACAAAATCGGCAATTATTTGGGGGGTGGTTTTGGGTTGTATTGCCGGGGCAATTGCCTTCTGGTTAACAGCTGACATGACTGAAGGTAACCGCACGCAAATAACCGGCATGGTTGCGGGTGGTGTCGGGTTTTTATTATTTTTGTTTATTTCCAGATCAGGGGCCAAATCGTCCAAATGTGAAAAATGTTCGGCGGCTTTCAGCATCTCACGGACAAATCGTGAGGAAAATTTGGTATCAGCTGAGGAAAAAAGTGAACATGAAAAGCTTGATGATGGCGGCTCGAAATTAACGACCTGGATCGAAGAGAAATTTGATGTGGTGGAAACCTACACCTGTTCCAGTTGCGATAACATCACCACCAAGAATTCCCAGATTACGCGCAAGAAAGATGAAGTTGTTCGCGAAAAAGGTTCTCGTGCCGCAGATGATCTGGCCGACGATGCGCCAGCTGATGATGCACCAGCAGAAGTGAAGCAGGGCTTAACAGGCGAAGCGGCTGGCAAGGCAGTGAAACCGGGGAAAAGCGGTCGCAAATCCAAACCCTCGAAATAGGCTTTCGTTCTCAAATTGTGCAAAGGCCTGTATAGGCCTTCGCATACCTAAGTTTTTAGCTGTGCTTTAGGCTGTTGCTTCCGCATGGTCTGCGGTTTGATCGCTGGCGGCCTTATGCACGCCCATTGGCACCTTTTCAAAGGCCCGCACTTCGATCTGGCGAATACGTTCGCGCGATACCCCATATTCCTGGGCGAGTTGTTCCAGAGTCAACGGGTCTTCCTTGAGACGGCGGGCAACAAAAATTGCTTTTTCGCGTTCATTAAGAACTTCCATGGCCGTGTTGACCATGCCCATCCGATCGGAAAATTCTTCGCTTTCGCCAAGAACAGTTTCTTGTGAAGGGCTTTCGTCGATCAACCAGTCCTGCCACTCCGAAGCTCCCTCATCGGAGCGCATGGGCGCATTAAGGGATGCGTCGCCGGTCAGGCGCTGGTTCATTGAAACGACTTCGGATTCTTTTACCTTGAGGCGGGTTGCAATCTGGGAGATTTGATCAGGATGCAGAGCGCCATCGTCAATGGCCGCGATCTGGCTTTTGACCTTGCGCAGGTTGAAAAACAAGCGCTTTTGGGCGGCGGTGGTGCCAATTTTAACCAGGGACCAGGATCGCAAAACATATTCTTGAATTGAGGCTCTAATCCACCACATGGCATAGGTCGCAAGACGAAAACCCTTGTCAGGATCAAAGCGTTTTACCGCGTGCATAAGGCCCACATTGCCCTCTGAAATAACTTCGGAAATGGGTAAGCCATAGCCGCGATAGCCCATGGCGATTTTTGCCACAAGACGTAAATGTGAAGTGATTAATCTTTGTGCGGACCCCGCATCCTCATGTTCTACATAGGATTTTGCGAGCATAAACTCTTCGTTTGGCTCTAGCATTGGGTATTTGCGAATGTCCTGAAGATAACGGGTTAAACCACTATCTGAACTTAGTGCTGGTAAATTTGATTGGGCCATTTAAGCGTCCCCCGGTTTTTGTGGCCTCTGTTTATCAGAGCGCCGATTATTACCCACGCCCAAAAAGGCGCGTGAGCATAAGAGAAGTCTATATAGGTATCGTTTTTAGGATTTACACCCTCTGACATATTTTAACAGAGGTAAAGTGCGTTCACAATGCTTTGATCGTTAGTTTACGATGAAGGCAGATTTATGACGGCGGGAAGAAAAGCCTCATAGTGAGCATGTCGAACAATGATTTAGGGCGAAGGTAGCGAAATGAAACTTTGGTGTTAAAAGGATAGCAAGAGACAAATCAGGAGAACAACATGAGCAATCCCAATGATAACAGTCTTTTTACTGACCCAGATTTGGCGCAATTTTATGACCTTGCGCACCGGCAACGTGTTGACTTTGACTATTGCATCGAATTGGCAGCGGATGCAAAATCTGTGCTTGATGTGGGGTGTGGGACGGGGGAGCTTATTGCCGCACTTGCTGAGGGGCGTGAGGTTGTCGGTGTTGATCCTGCCGGGGCCATGCTGGATATTGCACGAAAACGTCAAAATGGCGCGCAAGCAAGATGGGTAGAGGCGGACGCGCGCAACGTTCGCTTGGAGCAGAGGTTTGATCTGATCGTTCTTACAGGACATGCTTTTCAAGTGTTTCTGACCAGTCAGGATCAACTTGCTATATTCAAAACTATTGCGGGCCATCTTAAGCCATCAGGCAGGTTTATTTTGGACAGTCGAAACCCGAGCTTTAGCGCGCCCAAATCTCGCGAAAACAAAACAAATTCCCATATATTCACTTACCCTGAATTGGGAGAGATTCAGATGTGGAACCAGTCAAATTATGACGAGGCAACGCGCATTTTAACTTATCAAAACGGGTATGATGTCTTGCAAACTGGGCAGAGTTTTTCGCAAAGGGCGCAAATTCTTTATACGCCCAAGAAAGAATTGGCGGCGATGATTGCAGAGGCCGGACTGGTTGTTGATGAATGGTTGGGTGATTGGGACGGTTCGTCCTTTCATAATGGGGCGAGAGAGATTATCCCCATTGGTCGGTTGGCTTGAGGGAGGATGTTGAGATAGCCATGATAACGTTTCGTCCGGCGCGGAAAAATGATGCGGCGGCGTTTTATGATATTTCCCATCGAACTGGAAATGATGGCGCTGATGCGAGTGAACTCTATTCAAATAGGAAATTGATGGGGGACATTTATTCTGTTCCCTATCTGGCCTATGCGCCAGACTTGTGCATTGTGGCCAAAGACGATCATGGTGTATTGGGCTATGTCGTGGGTGTGTGTGACAGCGCCACCTTTGCGCGGTGGCTCGAGGCAAACTGGTGGCCGCAATTGCGCGTAACTCATACCGAGCCTGATCAAAGCCAAAAGAGTTTTTGGGATGAGGAGCAGAGGTGAACCAACACAATCTTTTATCCTGAGATAACAGACCTAGCAATTACAAATGCCTATCCAGCCCATATGCACCTAAACCTGTTGCCGCGCGCCCAAGGAAAGGGAATCGGGGTAAAGCTTTGCTCTCTTTGGCTAGATATAGCGCGGCGGCATGGTGTAAAAAGTGTACATGTCGGCGCCAGTACAACCAATGCCCGTGCGACGCATTTTTGGAAAAAGTGTGGATTTATAGATATTGGCGAACAGCTAAGTCTGTCCGATAGCGACACGAACTGGCTGGGTCAAAAATTATAAGTTTTTGTTGATAGAGTTGCGCGATCTACGTCCCGTTAATTTATCCTGTTATTCTATTCAAATAAGGCGCTAGCGCATCTTCTAATGCTGCCAGATCATCGGGTAGGGGCGCGTTGAAGCTGACCTCTTGTTTTGTTTTTGGATGGGCAAAGCCCAAGTGCGCCGCATGCAGAGCTTGCCGGGGCAGGGACTGAATAATGTGCTTCAAGGGGTCTGGCAAAGCCAACGCCTTGGTAGCAAAACCCGCGCCATAGGTGGGGTCGCCGATGAGCGGATGCCCCACATGGGCCATATGTACGCGGATCTGATGGGTGCGGCCAGTCTCTAGGGTGCATTGTATCTTTGAGATAAACCAGCCATCACCTGAATAGCGGGCCAAGGTTTTGAAATGGGTGATCGCCACGCGACCATCTTTACGCACAGCTTGCTTTAAGCGGTTACGCGGGTCGCGCCCCAAAGGCACGTTGATGGAGCCGGCAAAACTTTGATAATGCCCCCAGACAAAGGCAATATAGTTCCGGGTCAATGGGCCTGTGCGCCCATGGTCGGCAAACTGGGATGAGAGATGTTTGTGGGCCCGGTCGGTTTTTGCAACGACCATAATGCCGGTGGTATTTTTATCCAGCCGATGGACAATGCCGGGGCGTTTACACCACCAATGCCAGCCAGACTGTCCCCGCAATGATAGATCAGTGCATTGACCAGAGTGCCATCCTGAGCGCCGGGGGCTGGGTGTACAACCATACCCGTGGGCTTATTGATCACAATCAGCTGCGCATCCTCATGGACAATCTCTAAGGGGATGTTCTCAGCTTTTGGCTCGGGGTCTTCGGGGGGCGGTAAAGTGAGGGAAATGGCCATTTCTGGTTTGACGCGAAGTTTTGGCTCTTTTATTGTTGCGCCATCAATTGCCACTTCCCCGGCCAGGATGAGCTGTTTGATCCGGGTGCGGGAGATGTCGGTGAAAGCTTTGGCAAGGTAGGCATCAAGCCTTGTTCCTTCACTTTCTTCGTTGACAATTACCTCTTGGGAACGTATCTGCCCAACTTCTTCATATTCTTGTTGTTCAGGAAATTCATCCATGACTCATTCAGATCCTTCAAATGCCGACCAAACCAGCGAAATGACCGACGAGGCGCGGGCCGTCATTGGCAAGGCGCGACGCTCGTTCGGTTTTTCCATGAGTATACTCATTTTAGGGTTTATGGCGATTGTTCTGGCACTTGTCTATCGTGCAACGAAAGATCGTGAAAGCGCGGATGACCTTTATGTGCTCGAGTCTATCGTTCTGCCCAATGGAGCAGAGGTGATATCCATGATCCCGGTGCGTGATGTGATCGCCGTTACCTATAGTGTTGAAGGGCAAACTGCCCTGCGTATGATAAGCGCTGAGACCGGGGAAATCCTCAAGGAAATCCCGGTGGTTGGGGAATAGGGTTTAGTTCTGCGATGGGCCGACAATAAACCGCAAATGATTGATGTATAACAAGGTTTAGTCATCAAAAACGGCATATGAGAGCGTGTAGTAATTCCTTTTTATCATTGATGGAGAATACACATGTTTTGGAAAATGATGGTCTTTCATCTCATTGCTATGCCGGTGATTATGCTTGCTTGTTTTGTGGTTGCGCTCGCCGCCCCGCAATTGGGTTGGTTTAATGGGCCCGGTTTGGCTTGGGGAGCTGCGGTGAGTTTTGTTGTTGCTTTTCCAGCGGCTTGGTTCTTGTCCAATGAAGTTTCAAAGCTAACCAAGAATCCATCCACTTAGCCTCCTAAGGACAGTCATTTACATGCTTTTATTCGTTGCTGTTTTCGTATCCCATCCTATCGAACGTGGATGTCTTTTAAGGCACGCATACGGCCAGAAAGGCGCGTATTTGATGCTGGTTTAGCCACGCCGTTTTGCTTGTTTGCATTATTTGCGGAAGCTGTTTCTTCAGCATTCTCGCTCGCCTCAGCAAATTTTTGCACGCGTTCAAACAATGTTTGTTTGGCGGGGTCGTTCAAATCGTCTTCCACCGAATAGACCATGCGTGAAACATCAGTGGCAATGTCGTTAAGGCGTTCGCGGAAGTGGGATTGCTCAAGGCGTTCCGAATCCCAATCGGTAAGAATTGCTGTTTCGGCGCCCATGACTTTTTCGCGCAAGGATTCCAGTTCATCTTCCAGGGACAGTTTTTCGGCCAAAAGTTGCCCGGTCTTTCCCTCTTCCAGTTCAACCACGGAGTTGGTTTCCTCCAAAAGCTCAGAGAGTTTTGATTCTGCGTTGGCAATACGAAATTCTGCGTTGACCAATTCTTGGGCTGAATCACCCAGAGAATCATCAGTTTTTGCCAGGCTTTGACGCAATTCTGCGATGATTTTGTTGGCGGATGCCGTCTGGGCATCTTGGGATTCGAGTTGCTTTATAAGTCTGTGCACCTGATCATCAAGCCGATCTGAGCGTGTACGTTCACTGGTCAGGGCTGAAAGAACCTCCTCGACCTGTTGCGCGGAGATGGTTTCATCGGAGTTGCGCAGACGTTCCAGTTCGTTGACTTTTCGAGAATAGTCTCGATCTTTCATCCTGAGGCGTTGGGCCAGGTCGGTGCCATCTTTTTCTAGGTCCAATATCTTACGGCGAAGGGAGCTTTCGCGTTCTTCAAGTTCGCGCACAATAGTAAATTGTTCATCGCGTTCGGATTTCAATAGTTCTTGATCGGTGCGCTTGCGATTAATTTCGCCCAATTGGTCAGCCAGACGTTTGCGCAAGGCCTCGACGTTCATTTCCAAACGGCGGGTGGAGAGGGCAAATTCGGCCCGCAATTGATCCTTATCAGCCCGAAATTCTGACATGGTCATGGGGGTGG
>JAJRRG010000186.1 GCA_024279675.1 Alphaproteobacteria bacterium | reverse complement strand
TTTGTTTTTCGCTTTGGTCAACACTTCACTTGCAAACACTTCACTTGCACAAGGGGAAAAACCCCCTTCTAGGTGGAGAAATTACACAGGCCGCACCGGCCATGCAACGAACTAACGTATTGAACAATAAGCATTTTTTGCTAAAAAAGTTCAATGACAGGAGGAAGCATAGAATGAAATATCTTAAGAAGAATTTTTTGAAAAACAGTGTAATGGGCCTAGCCGCTGGTGCGGTATTTGCCTTGAGCACGACCGCATCAAATGCGGTTGAGATTGAATATTGGCAATATTTCTTTGAGGCGCGGGTCGATGCCGTCGACATTTTGATCGAGAATTTTGAAGCGGCCAATCCCGGAATTACTGTTATACAAACGACATTCCCGTATGCGGATTATCGCACTAAAGTTGCCGCATCCATTCCCGCAGGACAAGGCCCCGATGTGGTTCAATTGTTCTATGGATGGTTGAATGATTATGTGGATGCCCAGCTTATTGTGCCTTTGCCAACGGACATGTTCCCACCAGCTCAAATTGAAGCTGAGTTCTTCCCAATGGTTCAGGCTATGAAGCGTGATGGGGCCTATATGGCTCTGCCAACTGCTGTACGTGCGCTGGCATTGTTCTACAATACGCGCCTGTTTGAAGAAGCGGGCATTGATGGCCCACCTGAAACACTTGACGAATTGGTGGAAATTGCCGCAGCGCTGACCAAGCGTGATGGCTCTGGCAATATTACGCAAGAGGGTATCACCACCGGTATGAACGCGCAGGATCACCATTGGTGGCGCGAAGTTTTGGTACGTCAGTTCGGCGGAACTCCCTACACGGACGATTATCAAACCGTAACCTATGATGACGCTGCAGGTATTGCCGCATTGCAGTGGTATTCTGATCTGGAAACCAAGCACGGGGTAACACAATTCGGATTTATGGATGAACCACAAGCGGCCTTTAAGGCTGGTCGTGCGGGCATGCATATTGATGGATCGTTCCGCATTGGGGCGCTTAATGCCACACGTGGACTTGAGTGGGCTGTTGCTGAACTTCCCGCCGGGCCAGATGGCACTCAATCCAACTATTCATCCTATTGGGTGAATGCGATAACGAGCAAAGCCGAAGGCGAGAAAATGGATGCGGCACTCAAGTTCATGCAATATATGACTTCGGATGAAGCCATGCAAATCTGGTTGGAAACGGTTGGCGAACTCCCCGCTAAACCCACGGCTGCCCTGACGGACGAAAACAAAGCTGACCCAATATTTGGGCCATTCGTTGCCGGTCTTGGTTATGCCAAAACCACTATATTTGCCAACGAAAGTGGACAACGTCAGGTAGTTATGGATGCGCTACAACGCATTTTACTTGAAGGGGCGACCGCTGAAGTTGCTCTTGGCGAAGCGGCTGAAAAAGAGCAAGCTTTGCTTGAGGACTATTATAATTAAGTCTTGAAAAAATCTAAGCGGCCCCGGTGAATTTCGGGGCCGCTTTTTTAGGAAATTCGTCTAGATAGGTTGAAAAATGCTTGGGTATCGATCACTTTCAATAAAACAAAAACAGGTCGTATGGGCATGGAGCTTTCTTGCCCTGCCGGTGCTTTTTTATTCAGTCATTCGTTTTTACCCCACCTTTGGTGCTATTCTACTTTCGTTTCAGGAATGGAACCTGCTCGGAAGCAAATCTTGGATTGGCCTTGAGAATTACCAAAAACTTTTTGCCGATCCAGTGTTCTGGAAAGTCTTTAACAACACGTTCATTTACCTGTTGCTGGGCACACCACTTTCCCTACTGGTTTCGTTTATCATTGCCTATAATCTGGACAAGGTCCGTTTTATGCACGGCACCATCCGCGCCCTGTATTTCTTGCCCTTTATGACTTCCACCGTGGCGATGGCATGGCTATGGCGTTGGTTTTATCAACCCGTACCCATTGGCCTGTCCAACAACATGCTCGCTGCGATGAGCATCCCACAATTTCCATTCCTGAAATCCACATTCTGGGCTTTGCCTTCCATTTTGGCCCCCGCCGTTTGGGCAGGACTTGGTTTTCAGGTCATAATATTTATGGCCGGCATTCGGGCCATTCCCACCACCTATTATGAGGCGGCTCGCATCGACGGGGTCAGCCCCTGGACTATTCTTTGGGAAATTACTTTGCCCCTACTCAAGCCGACAATTGTGTTTTTAGTTGTGTTTTCGTCTATCGGGTTTTTGCGCATATTCGATCAGGTTTTCAACATGACAACCAATGATCCCGGCGGGCCGCTCAATGCCACCAAGCCCCTGGTGCTCATGATCTATGACACTGCATTCAATTCATTTGACATGGGCTATGCGGCTGCGCAAACCGTCGTACTGTTTACCGTACTTCTTGTGGTCAGCCTTGTACAATTACGCATTATGAGGGACCGGTAATATGAGCAATTCAGAAATTAAGGCCTCCTCACAAACGCTAGAAACTGCTAAAACCACCTCGAGTTTTTCCAATGTTGATCCGGGGAAGGTTATCCGCTGGACGCTGTTGTTCCTTGGCGGTGTCGTGATGGTCATGCCCATCGTGTTTATGATTTCAACGTCTCTAAAATGGCCCCATGAGATATATGAACTCTCGATCATTCCTAAAGAGCCCACCCTCGAGAATTACATCTATGTGTTGGAGGATGGCCGGTTTTATCAATGGTTCTGGAACTCACTGCTAATAGCCACAGCAACGACAATTTCAGCCGTTATTTTTGACTCCATGGTGGGCTATGCCCTGTGCAAGTTCAAATTTAGCGGACGGATGTTTGTCTTTGTTGCCATTCTATCGACGCTGATGATTCCAACCGAAATGCTGGTTATTCCGTGGTATATAATGGCTAGAGATTTTGGTTGGCTCAACTCCCATTGGGGCATCATGTTCCCGGGTATGATGACCGCGTTTGGCACATTTTTGATGAAGCAATTTTTTGAGACCGTACCCGATGACTTCCTTGAAGCGGCGCGGATTGATGGTCTCAACGAGTTTCAAATCTGGTGGAGTGTCGCCATGCCTTTGGTTACTCCGGCTTTATCAGCGCTGGCAATTTTCATATTCCTTGGCAATTGGACAGCCTTCATCTGGCCGTTGATCGTCACAAACTCCCCGCACCTGTATACTTTGCCCGTTGGCTTAACCACCTTCAGCGTGGAGCAAAGCGTACAATGGGAACTGATTATGACCGGGGCGGCTCTGGCAACCATTCCCACCCTAATCGTGTTTTTACTCTTCCAGCGCTATATTATTCGCGGCGTGGTGATGGCAGGCCTAAAGGGATGAACGACACCAGCGTTTTTCCAAATCCTGTTTATAAAGACACAGTGTTGGCCCCTTTGTTTGAAGGGGCAAAGGCTCATTTTGTCGATGCCGTTAGCGCCATTAACCGGGCTCACCTCGTGATGCTGGTTAAGGTCGGTATTTCATCCTTTTCCGATGGGCAAAAAATTGCCACGGCTTTAGTGGAAATCGATGGCGAACTTAACCTTGAGGCAATGGAATATACCGGCGAGTTCGAGGATTATTTCTTTTTCGTCGAGGCTGAGCTCAAAACCAAGCTGGGTCCCGACCTTGCTGGCGCATTGCACACGGCTCGCTCGCGCAATGATATGGACCACACCGTTTTCAAGTTGGTTCTCACCGCACGGTTGGACGCATTGTTGGCCGCCGGACATGCTTTGTTGGATGCACTTTTCAAAACAGCAATCCGCGAAAAAGCAACGCTTATTGTTGCCTATACCCATGGCCAACCGGCCCAGCCCAGCACCTTTGGTCATTATTTATCAGCGGCCATTGAAGTGCTGATACGTGACCTGAAACGATTGCATGATGCACGCGCCTTATTGCAAAAATGCCCCATGGGCGCAGCAGCAATCACCACATCCGGCTTCCCCATCGACCGGGACATGATGGCGCAATTGCTGGGGTTTAAGGCACCACTACAAAATTCATACTCATGCATTGCGGGGGTGGATTATATTACCGGACTCTATTCGGCAATGAAGTTGATATTTTTACATTTGGGACGCCTCGTGCAAGATTTCCAATTCTGGAGCTCGTTTGAGGTGGGCCAACTTTATGTGCCCAATGAGTTTGTGCAAATCAGTTCCATTATGCCGCAGAAACGCAATCCGGTTCCCATAGAGCATTTACGCCTTTTATCTTCCATCAGTGTGGGGCGGTGCGATATGATGGTCAATATCATGCACAATACGCCCTTCACGGATATGAATGACAGCGAGGGTGAAGTGCAACAGGCAGGTTATGGGGCGGTTGAAAGTGGTGGGCGCGTGCTGGCTTTACTCGGTGCTCTCATCCCGGCCCTATCCATACGAAAAGAAAACGTTGCCGCCAATATTAACAAAAGCTGCATTACAGTTACCGAATTGGCGGACAATCTTGTGCGCACCGAGGGATTGTCTTTCAGGCAAGCCCACGAGATAGCAGCAACGGTTTCCAAAAGCGTCATCGCAAAAGATGAACCGCTGGCCTCAGGCTATGGGGTGTTCGTCCAAGCATTTAGCGAAGCTATCGGGCGCACACCGTCCTTGAACGAAGCCGACTATATTGTTGCGGTTTCCCCGGAAAATTTTATTGCTGTGCGCGATCGGTTTGGCGGCCCTGCCCCTGCACCATTGGATATGGCCCTTATGGGATACCAAGATGTGCTCACAAATTTTACCAAACGTACACATGATAATCTGACACGGAAACAACGGGCTGAGGAAATTCTCGCTCAAGAGTTTTCTGAACTTAGCAAATATGAAGAGGGAGCCTGATATGGCAACTGTCGCTTTTAAGAATCTTGTCAAAGCATATGATAAAACGGAGGTTCTGCACGGTATAAACCTCGAAGTTGCGGACGGAGAGTTTGTGGTATTTGTCGGACCATCCGGCTGTGGAAAGTCCACAACTTTGCGCCTTTTGGCGGGACTGGAGGAGATCACCTCTGGGGACATTCTGATTGGGGGACGTGTCGTCAACAATTTGGAACCCAAGGAACGCGACATTGCTATGGTTTTCCAAAACTATGCCATTTATCCCCATATGAGCGTGCGAAAAAACATTGGATTTGGCCTGCGCACCGCAAAAATGTCCAAGGAAGACAAGGAAAAACGGATTGAGGAAGTTGGGGCAATGCTAAGCATGACCGAGTTGCTTGATCGTCGTCCCGCTCAGCTTTCAGGGGGGCAACGCCAACGCGTTGCCATCGGACGCGCCATGGTGCGTGACCCGGCTGTGTTTTTGTTTGACGAACCTCTTTCTAATCTGGATGCACAATTGCGCACCCAAATGCGCCTTGAAATCAAGAAACTGCACCAACGCGTTGGCACAACGATCATTTTTGTGACCCATGATCAGGTGGAAGCCATGACACTGGCCGACCGAATAGTCATCATGAGGGATGGGCATATTCAACAAGTGGGAACCCCCACCGAGGTTTATCGTCACCCGGCCAACCTGTTTGTTGCTCAATTCATTGGCGCCCCTTCTATGAATCTCATTCCAGGCAAACTTGTTGCCAAGGGTATTGAGCTAGACGGAGGTGCGCTTGTTCCTGTTACGCCGATTGGCGCCAGCGCCAACATCACTATTGGCATCAGACCCAATGATTTAACTTTGGCAGAAGAGGGTGAACCTGCACTTTTGGAGGGGCAAGTCTCAGTCATTGAGCCTTTGGGGTCAGAGACATTGATATATGTGGATATTGGACAAAGGGAAGTCGTCGCCACAGTACAGGGTCGTATCCTGCCAAAACTAGGTGAAACAGTTCGTCTGAACGCACCGCAAGATGAGATACATTTCTTTGATAGCGACACCGAGATCGCGCTAAAAGTTTAACAGCGGGGATAGTTTAAGATACGTCTGGTCGTTATAGCAAGTTGGCTTACATACCCTGATAATTGGGGCCAGATCCACCTTGTGGGCATACCCAGTCAATATTTTGGGCGGGATCTTTTATGTCGCATGTTTTGCAATGCACACAATTGGCGGCATTTATTCGTAGTTTTTGCGCCCCGTCCTCACCCGTGACAATTTCATAGACCCCGGCGGGGCAATAGCGCTGTGCCGGCTCATCAAAATCGACCAGATTTTTTGCAATAGGTACGTCCGCATCGCGAAGATGAAGGTGGATCGGTTGATCTTCTTCATGGGCTAAGTTGGCCAAAAACAATGAAGAGCTACGGTCAAATGTCAGCTTTCCATCGGGCTTTGGGTAAGGAATCACGGGGCTAATATCCGCCTTTTCCAGATAGGCATGGTCAGGTTTTTTGTGCTTAAGCGTGCCAAAAAATGAAAATTTGAACAGTGAATTTGTCCATAAATCGACCCCACTCATCGCGGTGCCCAACAGGGTACCAAAATTTGACATGAGTGGCTTGGCGTTGCGCACTTTTTTGAGGTCTTGCTCAATTTCGCCCTTGAGCACATGGGCATCAAGGCTATCAATCCGGTCATTCTTTTGACCGGCCTCAAGCGCTGTAAAGATTACTTCGGCGGTTTTCATGCCCGACCACATGGCGTTGTGGGAACCCTTGATGCGCGGCAGATTCATAAAACCGGCCGAACACCCCATAAGCGCGCCTCCGGGGAAGGCCAATTGGGGGATGGACTGCCAACCCCCTGAGGTCATTGCGCGCGCGCCATAGGCGATACGCTTTGCCCCTTTGAGCAGTTTTGAGACACGCGGGTGGGTTTTATAGCGTTGCATTTCATCAAATGGCGACAGGTGCGGGTTGGCATAATTCAGGTGCACCACGAAACCAACAAATACCTGATTGTTGGCCGCATGATAGACAAACCCGCCGCCGCCGGTATCGTTTGACAAGGGCCAACCAAAGGTATGTTCCACATGGCCAAGACGATGTAAATCAGGGTCAATTTCCCAAATTTCCTTGATGCCAATGCCATATTTTTGCGGATCACACGCCTCATCAAGCCCGAATTTTTTAATCAGGAGTTTACTCAAGGAACCGCGCGCACCTTCTCCAATCAATGTATATTTTGCATGCAATTCCATGCCGGCGGCATATTCAGGCTTGTGACTAGCGTCCTCAGCGACCCCCATGTCTCCGGTTGCAACCCCTTTGACTGACCCGTCTTGATTGTAAAGGATTTCGGTGGCGGCAAATCCGGGGAAAATATCAATACCCATGGCCTCAGCCTGCTCACCCAGCCAGGCGCAGATGTTGCCCAAAGAGGCAATGTAGTTCCCATGATTTTTGAACAAAGGCGGCAATAAAAACTGCGGAATTGCAAACCCACCATTCTTGGTGAGATAGGTAAAGCTATCGCTTGAAACTTGGGTTTCAAGGGGGGCGCCCTTGGCCTTCCAGTCAGGAATAAGCGCATCGAGTGCAACAGGATCAATCACAGCACCGGAGAGAATATGCCCCCCCACTTCCGCTGCTTTTTCCAGCACGATGACCGACAGGTCCGCGCCCTTGTCATTGGCCAATTGCTTCAATCTAATGGCGGCGGATAGCCCGGCTGGCCCTCCCCCAATAATGACCACATCAACGTCCATGGATTCTCGGGAGGGTAAGTCGCGGTCTGTCATAATGTGCGCTCGCGTAGTTGTAAAATTTTATAGTTTATCGGTCAATTCAGGCACGGCCTCAAACAGATCAGCGATCAGAACATAATCGGCAATTTGATTGATAGGAGCATCCGGGTCAGAATTGATGGCAACGATGGTTTTGCTGTCCTTCATGCCAGCCAAATGTTGGATAGCGCCCGAAATCCCAATGGCAACATAAAGATCAGGCGCAACCACTTTACCTGTTTGTCCCACTTGCCATTCGTTGGGGGCGTACCCGGCATCGACGGCAGCACGCGATGCACCGATAGCGCCATTAAGCTTTTGAGCCAGGGGTTCCAGCAATTGGTCGAATTGCTCTTTTGAGCCAAAGGCTCGCCCCCCGGAAATGACCGTTTTTGCTGATACAAGTTCAACCCTGTCCCCATCAGAAAGAGCCGCTGAAACAAACGTGGTTTTCTCATTGGTAGTATTGGTCGAAAGCGTTTCAATCGGCGCATCACCCTCACTTGGGGCAGGCTCAAATGAGGTTGGGCGCACCGTGATGACTTTTTTGCCTTCGCTTGCACGCACCTTTTGCAAGGCATTACCCGCATAAATGGGGCGAACAAAAGTATCGGGGGATACCACTTCGATAATCTCGGAAATCTGGGCCACATCAAGCAAGGCGGCCACGCGGGGCAACGCACTTTTACCGATGGAGGTGGCGGCGGACATGATCACGTCATAGGCCGGGGCGAGCTCCACGAGCAACGCCGCAACAGGTTCCGCCAGTTGATGGACAAAAACGACACCATCCGCCAACAACACCTTTTCAACGCCGGAGATTTTAGACGCTGTTTGCGCCACCGCGTCACACGCGTGACCGACAACCAGAATGTTCACATCCCCAATCTGTTTGGCGGCAGTAACCGCGCGCAAAGTGGCTTCATTCAAAGTGTTGTTATCATGCTCGGCCAGCAAAAGAATTTTTGTCATTTTCAGATAACTCCCGCTTGATTTTTTAATTTTTCCACCAGCTCATCCACATTTTGAACAGTAATACCCCCGGCACGAGCGGGTGGCTCATATGTTTCAAGAACGGTATTGCGTGGGCTTGTATCCACACCAAAATCGGCGGGCGTTATTACTTCAAGGGGCTTTCTTTTTGCCTTCATCACATTGGGCAATGTGGCATAACGCGGAGTATTAAGGCGCAAGTCCACTGTGACGATCGCGGGCAATGCAACATCTATTGTTTGCAACCCCGCATCGACTTCCTGGGTGACCCGAACATACCCCTCTTCAAGTTGAAGAGCTGAGGCAAAGGTTGCCTGCCCCCAACCCAACAATGCCGACAACATCTGCCCGGTTTGGCTGGCGTCATCATCTATGGCCTGCTTACCTAAAATCACAAAACCCGGTTCTTCGTCCCCCACAATTTTCGCAAGCACTTTTGCGATGCCAAGCGGCTCAACTTCACCCTCAACCTGCACCAATATTGCCCGATCCGCCCCCATGGCCAACCCGGTGCGCAACACATCCTGCGACTTTTCAACGCCGATGGTCGCGATAACCACTTCATCAACCTTGCCCGCTTCCTTGAGTTGCAAGGCCGCTTCGATGGCAATCTCATCAAAAGGGTTCATGGACATTTTAACATTGTCCAAATCCACGCCTGAGCCATCGGGTTTCACGCGAATTTTAACGTTGTAATCAATCACACGTTTAATGGGCACCAGAACTTTCATTGGAATTTTTCTCCATAGGGGCATTGATGGAATATCAGAATTGTAAGACGAGACTCGGTTCGCAATATCGGTTTAGTCCCAGATTTCAACCTAGGCAATAGCATTTAAGTGACCTTGAAAATCTGGGCTTTGCATCAGTTTTTGACAACGCTCAAAGCGGTTGAGCGCGTAGGCATTATAATCCTCGGCATCGGCCCCGTTGGCGTGCTGAATGAGCCCCCAAAGCGCCCATAACAAGTCGCACATGGCCTTATAAATCACCATACGCCCCAGTTCAGACTGGGTTGGGGAGCGCCCAAAATATGCGTGTAAAAGAACCGCATCCTGTGCTTCATCAAACTCGGCTTCAACGGATAGGTCCCCAAGGTCCCACATGGGATCGTTCATGCCCGAATATTCCCAATCCACGAGCCAAACCCGCTGCCCGTCATCAAGGAAGTTTTCACTTAAGGGATCGCAATGGCAGGGGGCCAATGCAATGTCGGCATCGCTCAAAATCTGCTTGATGGGCTCTGCGTCTTTTACGGTTTTTGCAAATCCATCGGGCAAATCCAAATCCTTGGTCGAGAGAATTTTGAGATAGTCTTCAATTACCGAGAACAGTTCGAAACGAAATTCAAAGCCCACCCCGGATTGATGCAGTTGGCTCAAACATTTCCCGGCTCGCTCCACTGAACCTTGCCGGGTTTTGAACAAGGCGGGGGACATGGTCTCGATGTCTTCGATACAGCGCGAAATCATAACACCAGTGCTTGCATCGGCCCACAGGATGGGCGCGGACATGCCCGCTTTTTCAGCGGCGCTGGCATTGTGCAATTCCACTGCCCGGTCAATAAATTCACTGGTGCCTTCGCCGGGGATGCGTACGATCAGTTTTTCATCTGCAATTTCCACTCGATAAACAAGGTTGGTTAGCCCGCCAAGCCGTTGCGTTGTATACTGCGAGGGCTCAATCCCCACTAAACGAGGCAGGTTTTGCAAGGCCTTATATATGAGTTCTTGATTTTTTGGCATGGATGCACCTCTCTAGCTTTTCAAACGTTCATTTGAGGGATCGTATAGGGGGGCACTGACCCGTTTAATAGCATAGGATGTCCCAAATGCCTCCAGGGTAAAATCTTCTTCCTCAATCAAGTTTGCGGGCAAATACCCAAAGAGAATGGTTTGACCCAGTGTATGCCCATAGGCAGCAGATGTAACAAGGGAAACGACATTTCCATCATGCAGAATGGTCTCCCCCCCATAAAGGGGCAGGTCATCGGGGGATGTAAAACAGCAGAGTTGTTTCTGCACGCCCGAAGATTTTTGCGCCTGCAAAATCTGGCGGCCCGTGAATTCTCCCCCTGATTTCAGGTGAACCCGAAATCCAAGCCCTGCCTCAATCGGTGTATAATCGGGTGTAATATCCGCACTCCAATAAAGATATCCCTTTTCCATGCGCAGGGAATCTATGGCCCGATACCCAATATCGCGAATATTATGTCCCTGCCCCGCTTGCCACAGCAAGTCATAGACATGGGCGCCAAATTCTGTTGGCACATGCAGTTCCCAACCCAGTTCGCCCACATAACCAATACGGATGGCCCGCACGGGGGCCGCACCAATCAAAATGTCGCGCTGGGTGGCGAAGGGAAATGCTTCGTTAGACACATCGCCCTCACTAACCGCCGCGAGCACATCGCGCGCGCGCGGGCCGCAGATGTTTATCACCGCAAAGGCCGAGGTGACTTCAAGCAGAACGGCACTCCCATCATCGGGCAGATTCTGGCGTATCCAATCGCTATCGTGCACACCAAACCCGGCACCGGTTACAATATAGAAATGGTTTAAACCGAGGCGGGTAACTGTCAGATCAGCTTCAATGCCCCCGCGTTCATTGCAAAGCTGGGTATAAATGACACTGCCAATGGGTTTGTCCATGTTCGACACTGCCATACCCTGAATGGCATCCAGCGCGCCGGGGCCATGCAATTCAAACTTGGAAAAACTGGACTGGTCAATCAGGGCAACATTCTCACGCACCGCCCGGTGCTCCTCTGCAGCAAATCGTTTCCAGCCGGGTTTGAGAAAATCAAGTTGATCAACCGGTTCCACCCCTTCGGGGGCAAACCAAAGGGGGCGCTCCCACCCATTTTTTGAGCCCCAAACAGCACCCTTTTTATCAAGGCGATCATGGAGCGGGCTAAGGCGAATATTGCGGGCAACAGAACTTTCAGTCCCCGGATAACGCAACTTATAATGATGGGCATAATGTTCCACAGCGCGGGGATACATAAAGGATTTTGCCCCATGGTGGGGGCCAAAACGTCGGACATCCAGCGGCCAAAGATCAAGGGAAGGTCTGCCCTCAATCAGCCATTGTGCGATCATTTCACCTGCCCCGCCGCCCGCAGCAATGCCATAAAGAAAACCGGTGGCCAGCATAAGGTTGGATAGTTCTGAGGCCGGCCCCATAACAAAATCCCCATCCGCAGAATAGGGAATGGGGCCGTTGACAAACTGGCGAATACCCACCTCATTGACGATCGGGGTCACCTGCCCGGCGCACTCAGCTAGAGGCAAAAACCTGTCGATGTTTTCCGCTAATAATTGCCGTACAAAACTGCCCGGAATTCCCTCATCCCCAAAGGCCAACGTGTTGTTTTCATAGCCACCAATTACCAAACGTCCCCCCGCATCGGGCTTGTAATAAACTAGGCGATCTGGGTCACGCAGGGTTGGCAGACCGTGGGGAAAATCAGGGATAGGCTCAGTCACCACATATTGATGTTCTAGGGCACAGGCGGGCACTTTAAGCCCCAGCTTCCAGCCCAGTTCCCGGCTCCACATACCCGTGGCAAGGGTGATAGTTTCAGCCTCATAAATACCATCGGAGGTGATTACTTGGGTGATTTTTCCATTGTTCACCTCGAAATCAAGTACCTCAACGCCCTGTTTTAATTTAGCCCCGCATTGCCTTGCGCCGGCGGCGATAGATTGGGTCAGGCTGGCGGGATCGACATAACCGTCGGAGGGAATAAAGGCTGCACCCTCCAGTCCATCCGCATTGATATAGGGGAACAATTCCTTGGCCTCTGCCGGGGTCAATATGTTCATTTCCAGATCAAAGCTGCGGGCCATGGTTGCCAGCCGTTTTGTTTCCAGCATCCGGTCTTTGGATGCGGCAAGGCGCAAACTTCCCACTTTGTGCCAGTCAGGGGTTAGCCCGGTCTCTGCCTCCAACCCATCATACATGGCAACGGAACGCTGTAGCATCCGTGTCGTATTACGGGACGAGCGCAATTGCCCGACGAGACCAGCCGCATGCCATGTTGCCCCTTCCGTAAGGGCCGCTTTTTCCAGCAAAACAACATCTTTTTCCCCCGCTTTTGCCAAATGATAGGCAATTGAGCAGCCAATGATGCCGCCACCGATAATAAGGTGTTTTACTGATTTCTTACTCACGATTGCTCTCAATATCTTTCTTAACGGGTTGGATAAACAATACTGATTTCATTTTCAGCCAACATTTGTGCAATGGCAGATTCAGGCGTTTTGTCTGTGACCAAAATATCAAACTGGGTGGGGTCCTGCACCACGATCGGCGCGCGCCGACCCAGTTTTTCATTATCAGCGACGACCACACATGTTTGCGCCCGTTTGGCGGCCTCGCGAGACAGGTCAGCCTCTTGAATATCATGGAGCATGAAGCCCGCCTCGGCGTTGATCGCCCCGACGGATAGTACGGCGAATTGCAGGTTAAAACGGCAAATAAACTGGATGGCATCGGCCCCGAATGAGCCCCCATCATGGGCGCGCAATTCTCCCCCCGCCTGAAAAACACGATTATTGTTGCGCGTTGCGAGGGCATTTGCCACCGCAACGGAATTGGTGACCACATAAAGATTGCGATGATTACGCAGGGCCTGTGCCACATAAGAAGTCGTGGTGCCGATGTCCAAAAACAGCGAATCGCCGTCCTCAATCATTTCGGCTACGCGGGCGGCGAGTAATTGTTTTGTTCCGGCGTTCTTTTCCATCCGAGCCACAAATGGTTGCTCGGTCAAGGTCATGGCTTCCGCCAGCATCACCCCCCCATGAACCTTGCGCACAAGGCCATTGCGTTCCAGCATCTTGATGTTCCGGCGAATAGTTTCAACGGAAACCGCAAGACGTTCACCAAGAAATCCGATGCGACAAGAGCCGCCAGCCAGGCGAAGCTCCCGCAAAATTTCCTGCTCTCTATGGTTGGAAGGAATGGTTTCTAGCTGCATTTTTCTTCTTAGGGCAAGGAATGAATTTTAAGAATGGTTCAGACAAAACAACACACAAATACCTCAAAAATCAACAAAAACCACAAAATAATTGTAAAATAGTGTGATTGAGTTGACAGTTGGGGTGTTTTTGAGCAGTTTCTATTCAGACGGGCAACCCCCGTTTATTAAAAAAATGGGAGGAAGCCGAAAATGAAGAATTTTCTTACGAAATCCATATTAGTTGCTGCAACAGGCCTGATGATGTCAGGTACTGCGATGGCGCAAGTTGAGTCTATGGATCCAATTAAACTGACATTACACGATTGGTCAGGGCAGCTCATCAACACCAAAATTATGGGCGCTATTCTAGAGGAAGCGGGCTATAATGTTGAATATGTTCAAGCGGATTACATCGCGCAGTTCGCCGGGCTTAAAACCGGTGATTTGACATTGGCCATGGAAATCTGGGCCACAACGGGTCAGGAAGCGTTGGACGAAGCCACCGCTACCGGCAATGTGGTCAATGCCGGGGAAACCGGTCTGCAAGCCATCGAAGAATGGTGGTATCCGCTATATATGAAAGAGCGTTGTCCGGGTCTGCCCGATTGGGAAGCGCTTAAGGCCTGTTCTGGGGAATTTGCGACCGCCGAAACTGCGCCCAAGGGCCGTTATGTTGGTGGACCTGTAACTTGGGGCGGGTTTGATGATGAGCGGGTTGAAGCGCTTGGGCTTGATTTTGAGGTTGTGCATGCGGGTACGGATGCGGCCCTGTTTGCCGAACTTGAATCCGCCTATCAACGCGAAGCTCCGGTTATCCTTTGGGTTTACGTTCCCCATTGGGCACCTGCAAAATATGAGGGTGAATTTGTTGAATTCCCCCCCTATTCCGCTGAATGCTATTCAGATCCATCTGTCGGTGTGAACCCTGATGCGGCCTATGATTGTGGCAAGCCACGCGGACCGATTTGGAAAGCTGCATGGGCTGGCATGGAAGACAAATGGCCGGGTGCCTATCCGGCGGTTCAGGCCTATACTCTGACCAATGAAGAAATGAGTGCCATGGTTGGTGCCGTTGATCTGGACGGGGAAGAAATCGACGCGGTTGTTGATGCGTGGATGGATGCCAATGAAGGTCGTTGGAACGGCTGGATCACACAGTAACTAAAAATGAAAAAAACAAATGCGCGAGGCCGGGAAACTGGCCTCGTGGCTCATAAAAATTCAGGCTCTCAAAAATGACAACACAAGCCAAACTTGTCTGTAAACATCTTTGGAAGCTTTACGGGAACATCCCGTCTCAGATGATGGACAGTCAATATTTTCCGCCAACCGATAATGAATTGGAAAAATTCGGCGTCATTGGTGCGGTCAAACATGCTTCACTTGAAATTCAGGATGGCGAAATCTTTGTCATCATGGGGCTGTCTGGTTCCGGGAAATCGACCCTTGTGCGACTTTTATCTGGGTTGATTGAACCCTCTGTGGGCGAAATATTCATCGATGGGCAAGATATGCTCAAAATGTCTGAAAAGGAATTGATCGAAATTCGCCGTCATAAGATGGGGATGGTATTTCAACATTTTGCGCTTTTACCGCATTTGAGTGTTTTACAAAATGTTGCCTTCCCCCTATCCATCCAAGGTCAGAGTAAGTCTGAAGCGGAAGGGCGGGCGCTTGAGGTTATTGAGCTGGTTGGCCTTAAGGGGCGCGAGGATTATTTCCCCCGCGAGCTATCCGGGGGCCAACAACAACGTGTCGGCATCGCCCGTTCCCTTGCGGTGGAACCTGAACTATGGTTTCTGGACGAGCCGTTTTCGGCCCTTGACCCCCTCATTCGCCGTGAGATGCAGGACGAATTTTTGCGCCTTCAAGCAATGCTGAAAAAGACCATCGTCTTTATTACCCATGATTTTGATGAGGCCATCAGGCTGGCGGACCGTATCGCAATTATGAAGGACGGGGCGATTATTCAGGTCGCAACCCCCGAGGAGTTGGTGATGAACCCGGCCTCTGACTATGTGGGAGAGTTTACCAAACATATTTCGCGGGCCAAGGTTATTTCCGCCGGGTCTGTCATGGGGAACGCCAAGGATGGCAAAGGCGCGGAAATTTCCCAACGCGCAAAAATTGTAGATGTGGCGGCTCAGGTTGTTGCTGCAAATTCCCCCCTAAAAGTCGTTGATGAAAACGGAACAGTTATTGGCTCCCTTGATGCAAAAACAGTGATCGACATCCTTGTGCAACAGGGGGGTTGAACGATGGATGCGCGCGTACTTGAGCAACGCAAATCTCTGGCACTCTGGCTTGGCCTGTTTGCCCTCACCTGGTTTTTCGCGCGATTTGGCGCATCCATCAGTGAAGCTTTGGGTATGGAATGGTTGATCTCCTACCCCAAGGAATGGATTATCCCGCTCAACGACAAAGTCTCGGCGTTGATGAAATGGCTGGTTGAGGACGTACATTTTATCCTGTTCAGCTTCACCGATATGACCCGGGCGCTGGCGTGGTTGATTGAACAACCCTATTATTTCGTGCGCGCGCTTTTAGCCACCGGTTTTGAACAAGGGGTCGGTCGCCGTGCGGTGCAGATTGTGCCGCCGCTGAGTTGGCTGACGATATTGGCCGGAGTTATTGCGCTGGGCCATTATGCCAAAGACTGGTTTTTGGCCGCCATTGTTGGGCTTTCCTTTGCCTATCTGGCGATCTTTGGACAATGGGAGAGTGCCATGGTCACACTGGCTTCTGTTGTGGTTGCCGTGCCTATCGGGGTGATTGGAGGGCTTTTGCTGGGCATACTGGCCTATCGCCACCCCCGATTTGATCGGATAATGACGCCTGTGTTAGACTTAATGCAGACCATTCCCATATTTGCCTATTTGGTGCCAATTCTGTTTATGTTTGGCTTTGGCCCGGTCTCAGCGCTGGTGGCAACCGTTATTTATGCCATGCCCCCTATGGTGCGTATCACCGCTATGGCGCTTAAGGCCGTTGATCCTGAAATCAAGGATTTTGGTGTGATGAGTGGATGCACCCGTTCTCAAATGACCTGGCGTATCCTTGTGCCATCCGCCCTTTCCAGCCTGATGGTGGGGGTTAATCAGGTGATTATGCTGTCGTTAAACATGGTGATTATTGCCTCCATGATTGGTGCCGGAGGCCTCGGATTTGATGTTCTATCCTCACTTCGACGTCTCAATATTGGCGGTGGGTTTGAGGCAGGTATAGCCATTGTTATCCTTGCTATTGCCATTGATCGCCTTTCTCAGGCATTTGCTGTGCGCAGTTCTCAAATTCATCCAGCCCCACAGGGAAGCAATATATTCAAACGCCACCCGCGAAGTACACTGGTTGCACTCGTGTTGATCGTGGCGCTGATTGTGGGGCGCTTTGTCCCGGCTTTTCAAACCTACCCGGACGAGATGACGCTTACCACTGGCGCGTTTTGGAGTGATGGGGTCAAGTATCTCAACATTAATTACTTTGATGTTTTTGAAGCTGTCAAAATCTTTTTCCTCACCTGGTTCCTTCTACCCATCAAGCGGTTTTTCCTTAATATTCCATGGCCCTGGTTTATCGTTGTCATAACAATTATTGGCTGGAAATTTGGCGGTTGGAAACTGGCTTTGATGAATGGGGTCATGACCTTGTTTATCGCCAGCACCGGCATGTGGGAAAAAGCCATGGTCACGGTCTATTTGTGCGGCGCTTCGGTGATTATCGCCTCGGCAATCGGCATTCCGTTGGGGGTATTGGCGGCCATAAATCAGCGAGCCGGTCGGGTGATTGGCGTGGTTATTGATACGCTGCAAACCTTGCCCAGCTTCGTCTATCTAATTCCGGTTGTTATGTTATTTCGCATCGGTGATTTTACGGCAATGATTGCCATTGTGCTTTATGCGCTAGTGCCAGCCGTCCGCTATGCGGCCCATGGGGTAAAAAGCGTTAGCCCCGATTTGATTGAAGCGGGCATCGTTTCGGGGTGTACAAAACGTCAAATCCTCACCCGCATTCGCCTGCCCCTCGCCTTGCCAGAAATATTGCTCGGCATAAACCAGACCATTATGCTGGCACTTTCCATGCTGGTGATAACGGCGTTGGTTGGCACACGCGATCTGGGCCAAGAGGTGTATATCGCCCTGACTAAGGCGGATACGGGGCGCGGTCTGGTCGCCGGTTTTGCCATCGCCTTTATCGCCATCATGGCTGACCGGATTATCAATGCGAGTGCCAAAAACGCACGCATTCGCTTTGGACTTGAGGCAAAAAATGACTGACAAATTTTCATTCAATTATTCGCAAAAGCGGACACTCCTCCCCTCTGCTCACATTTCAATACAGGGTTTCTAACGCATGCACGATCTTCCAAAATCAGCAAAAACCATCATCATTGGCGGCGGTATTGTTGGCTGTTCAACGGCCTATCATCTGGCGAAAATGGGTGTTGAAACGGTTCTGCTTGAACGTAAAAAGCTCACCTCCGGGTCAACTTTCCACGCGGCGGGCCTTGTGGGACAATTGCGTTCCAACGCCAACATCACCCAATTGCTGGGCTATTCCGTTGATCTTTATAACCGGATTGAAGAGGAAACGGGCCTTGGAACCGGTTGGAAAATGAACGGGGGCTTGCGCCTTGCGTGTAACGAAGAACGCTGGACCGAGGTGAAGCGGCAGGCAACAACCGCCCATTCTTTTGGCTTGCAAATGGATTTACTCACCCCAAAAGAAGCGCAAGACCTGTGGCCCTTGATGAATGTGGATGATGTGGTGGGGGCCGCCTTCATGCCCACCGACGGGCAAGCCAACCCCTCAGATATTACTCAGGCGCTAGCCAAGGGCGCGCGCATGGCCGGGGCGCAAATATTTGAAGATACCAAAGTTCTTGATATCGAAATGGCCAACGGGGAAATCCGCGCCGTGATCACCGAGCATGGGCGCATCGAGTGCGAGAAGGTCGTGCTTTGCGCCGGTCTATGGACGCGGGATTTTGCCAAACGGTTTGGGGTCAATGTCCCGCTGGTGGCTATGGAACACCAGTTTATGGTCACAGAGCCGATTGCCGGAATACCAAAAAACCTGCCGACCCTACGCGATCCGGATCGTCTGACCTATTACAAGGAAGAGGTCGGCGGATTGGTGATGGGGGGCTACGAGGCCAATCCCATTCCCTGGAACACCAAGGGCGTACCCAAAGGATTTCACTTCACATTGCTTGATTCTAATTTTGACCATTTTGAACAATTGATGGAAATGTCCCTTGAGCGGGTACCTGCCCTTGAAACCGCCGGTATCAAGACCCTTACCAACGGGCCGGAAAGTTTTACCCCGGATGGCAACTTTATCATCGGCGAAGCGCCTGAACTGAAAAACTTCTTTGTTGGGGCCGGGTTTAACGCTTTTGGCATCGCAGCCGGGGGGGGCGCTGGCATGGCCTTGGCCGAATGGGTTGCAAAGGGGGAGCCGCCGTTTGATCTTTGGTCTGCAGATATTCGCCGCTTTGGGCGGCCACACTTCGATACGGACTGGGTACGCACACGCACGGTGGAAGCCTATGGCAAGCATTATACGATGGATTGGCCCTTCGAGGAAAACCAGTCCGGTCGCCCGTGCCGCAAATCGCCCCTTTATGATGTGCTAAAAAGCCAGGGGGCCTGTTTTGGAGAGAAACTTGGTTGGGAACGCCCCAACTGGTTTGCCAATGAAGCCCTAGGGGAAACGGCAAAAGACGCGTACAGTTTTGGACGGCAGAATTGGTTTGACGCGGTGGGACGCGAGCACAAGGCCGTGCGCGAAACAGCGGCCATTTTTGACCAAACATCCTTCGCCAAATTTTCGCTTAAAGGCCCGGACGCCGTGGCGGCGCTGAACTGGATTGCCGCCAACAATGTTGATCGACCCATTGGCTCGCTCATCTACTCGCAAATGCTCAACAACAAGGGGGGCATTGAGTGTGACCTGACCGTTGCCCGTGTGGCGCGGGATGAATTTTACATCGTCACCGGCACCGGGTTCGCGACCCATGATTTTGACTGGATTACTTCAAATATTCCTCAAGGCATGAATTGTCAATTGTTTGATATCACCTCCTCTAATGCGGTTTTGTCGTTGATGGGACCACGGGCGCGCGACATTCTGGAGCAGGTTACCCGAGACGATATTTCCAATGAAGGATTTGCCTTTGGCACCATCAAAACTATTGGCATTGCAGGTTGTCCAGTTCAGGCATTGCGGGTCACCTATGTGGGCGAGTTGGGCTGGGAGCTTCACCTGCCAGTTGAGTATGCCAGCACGGTGTATGCGGCTCTGATGGAGGCGGGCAAGGCCCATGGTTTGACCAATGCGGGGTATCGCGCCATCGAGAGCTGTCGTTTAGAAAAAGGGTATCGCGCCTGGGGAAGTGACATTGGCGCAGATCACACCCCCCTTGAATCCGGCTTAGGCTGGGCAATGAAACTAAAAACTAACATAGACTTTAAGGGCCGCGAGGCCATTGTTGCGCAAAAGCAAGCGGGCGTAAAAAAACGCATGGCAGGTTTTACTGTTGATGATCCAAATGTCATTCTACTAGGCCGCGAGACCATCTATCGCGATGGGGAGCGGGTTGGCTGGCTAACCTCGGGTGGCTTTGGCTACACCATCGGTAAATCAATCGGCTATGGCTATATCCGCAATGAAGATGGCGTAAGTATCGACTATGTAAAATCGGGAAATTATGAGCTGGAAGTGGCAACAAAACGGGTGCCCTGCAACGTGCACTTACGCCCGCTATATGATGCGAATATGGAAAGGATAAAATCCTGATGCAGGTCTTAATGCGAGTTTTGATGCTTGCCTAATTTAAGACCAGCGGGAGAAAACCATCGCGTCAAATATTGCCACTAAATGCAACATAGCGCCTGTGACAACAAAAATATGCCAAACAACTTTGTGGAATTTTAATTTTTCCCAAAGGTAAAATATTATCCCGCAGGAATAGGTTATCCCCCCTGCAACCATCAACCACAGGGCGCTGGTGGGCAAAGCAGCGGCCAAACCGTGGAACACAAAAATGCCGCTCCAACCAATGGCCAAGTATAAAAGTATTGCCACACGACCGAAATGCTGGGGCACGATTAGCTTTAAGGCGACCCCAACAATTGTCGCGCCCCAAACAAAGGTCGTCAGCGCGACGCCGCTAGGTGTATTCCAGATCAGCGCTAAAAAGGGCGTATATGTTCCGGCAATAAGAAGGAAAATAGCGGCTTGATCAAAGCGGGCAAAAAGACGTTTCAAACCATTCTTGGGCAATAAGTTAAATGTCATCGACACCGAAAGCAACGTAACTAACGAAACCACATAAATGATAAGAGCGGGGAACTCAGCCGGGGCCGTTTTCACCAATGCAAGGGTCAGCAATACCACCCCTGCAACAATCGACAAGAACAGGCCAATTCCGTGCACAACAGCATCGGCGACAATTTCACTGAGGGAATGGGACCGGCTATTGTGCCACCAACTGTCGGGCAGAACCTGAGTATCTTCATTGTTTTGCGAATTGGGCTGGTTCATGCGGGCTCCAGATAACATTACAGTTTCTCAAGTTTAGGCACCAACCAGAAATATTCGCAAGCAAATTCCATCTGTTAGTTAATACGTGAGGTGTTGCGCATTAATCAGAGGTCAGCGCATTCCGTAACGTTAAGACCCAAATTGCGATAATGCATCGCGGGCAATCCCCACCGTTGCCAACGTTGAGAAACCGCTTTGGTTACGCCCTCAAAATCACCTCGACTGACCCTTTTGCCCTGTTGATGTCTAATTCGCTCATCAGTGAAAAAGCGGTCGATAATCCATCTGCTTCGCTGGCAGATTTGGCAATCACGCTCACCTCGGACCACATGCCGCCCGGATGCCCCGTTCGTGGATCAAGGATGTGTCCGATTGTTCCGCCCGTATCAAACACTGTTCCCAAAGGGGCAGAGGTGGCAATGGCCGCGTTGTTTAATGTTATACTCTCCCCGCTATTGTTCTTGAACTGCACGCGCCAATTATCCCCATCAGGGCCCAATCCAATCGCTGCAATTTCCCCCGTGTTCACCATGACATTTTCAACACCGTTTTGGCGAAAATAGCTGGTAATTTTGTCCGCAATGAACCCTTGCGCAATGCCATTCAGGGTGAGCATAACGCCCGTGCGATCAAAGGAAATCCTATCGGGTGAAAACTGCACATGCTGCCAGCCGGTGAGTTTTTGAGCCTCGACAATTTGCTCACCTGTGGGGGCAAGACCATTCGAATATGAGCGGGCATAAAGGGCCCATAATGCTTGTACTGTTGGGTCGAACGCCCCCCCGGTTCTTTGATGCAGATTGGCGCAAGTTGATAATAATTCAACCATCTCAAACGCTGGGGTATGTAGCACCCCATCGCGATTTAGTTGGGCCAAATCACTGTCAGGCAAGTACAGACTAAATATCCCTTCCAAGCGACGAATTTCAGCCACGGCACCGACAATTAAATTTTCTGCATCGGGATGATCCAGTACAATTTGTGCCTCCGCCCCAAGGGCAATACCATGCCAGTTTCTTACGTTCGTTGATGCCCGTGCACCAATAATTGGCAATGCGGCAACACCCGCCAGAATGGATAAAACTCTACGTCGTGTAATCTTGTTTGGTGTGGTCATCCGTGTTCCCCTGGAATGATGGTCTGATTTTCAATCGGCGACAAAACTGTTTCTGCCGATATTTCTGATAGGCGCAATACTTCGCCCCCGTGCGCCGCCGCGAATTCCTTGGCTTTTTCCAAATCGGCGAAGGGTGCAAGCTCCGGTGCGCCCATGCCCCCAATGGCGTCCGACCCCACGACAAAGTACGCGTCCTCGGCATCAATCCAATTGCCTTCCCCCGGCTCGCTCCAACTGATAGCCTCGCCCATGTCATTGACATACAGCGCCACCAAATCCGCTGATTGCTCTGGCGACTTCAGGTAGGCAATTCCATCGCGCACCTGGGAAAACCAAATTGGCGCTTCGTACCCGGCCAAATGAATCTGTGCCTTTGGCCCCTCATGGTCCAAAATGACCATCTGGCAATAATGCCCCGCCGCTTCGCTGGTTAGCTCTATGGGCAAAGGTTTATTCTGGGCTGATCCACTATCTTGGCAAGCTGTCAAAATGCCAAATAATGCAAGTGATAATACAGTTGCAAAAAGTGCTTTGAAATTGATCATGGTTCGACCTTTTTAAATGCAAGCCAAGCCAAAACCAGCGCAAGAACCGGCCAACCCAACAGGGAAGTCAACAAGCTCTTTGTATCCGTCACAGACCCCGCCGCTGTCAGCCCGCTGCTCAGAGCAGCGACGGAAACATCGGGCATGTTCAACAGGCGAAAAGCATCAGCCGGATTCGCTAACAGCAGATAGGGAAAAACCACCTTAGAAAAAGTGCCGCCATTGTCAGCCACCAGCGCGCCGAGTAAACCCAAATCATATAAGACAACGCACACCAGCCAGATGATAATCACAACGCCAGAGGCCACGCTGGGCTGGCGAACCAAAGCGGAAACAGCATAACCAATGCCCAAAAATGTTGCCCCCAGGGCCAACGAGGTTAGGAACAGATAAAACATAGGAAAAAACGTCATTCCATCCATCCCATGTTGCCAGACCACTAGCCCTGTGCTCATACTTAGGCCCACCCCGATGGCGAAGGCCAGCACAACAAAATGGGCTAAAAATTTACCCATGAGAATTTCTGCCCGCGACAATGGATAGGCCAAACTTAGTGCGAGCGTACCGCGTTCAATTTCCCCGGCAATGGCATCAAATGAGAGCAAAAGCCCAATCAGGGGCACCAGATAAACTGAAAGCGTGGTGATTGAGGTGACCGCCACGCTCAAGGGATCAACCCCTAAGGTGCCAGCGGTCGCGCCACCTGCCAAAGTGAGAACGACTGAAAATAGGCTCATTAAAAGCACAGCGGTTGCGACCCACATATTTCGGCGCGCCACCAACAATTCCAATTGCACAACTGCGATAATTCCCATCATTTCGCCGCTCCTTGCGCACTTGAATAATGTCGATAAAGTTGCTCAAGGCTTGCCGGGTTTACATCCACATCTTCCACCAATCCACCAAGGGACGTTACTTTGCCCAAAATGTTCATTTTTTCATTTTGCAGGCATGTCAATTCGATGGTGCGCCCATTGACCCGCTTACCGCCCAATTGATCGGCCACATCGTCGGCAGCCTTTGCACTGGTCGTAACCTTAACCATTATCGGCATCGCCGCCTCTTGGCGAAGGGTCGCTAAATCAGCATTGGCCACCAGTTTTCCCGCGCTCATGATGGCAATCCGATCCGTGCGGGTTTCCAGCTCTGTCAGCGCGTGGGAAGATAGAAGAACCGCGGTGCCATTATCTGATAATTCTTGCACAATGTCATAAAATTCATGGCGCGAAATCGGGTCTAGTCCACTGGTTGGCTCATCAAGCAATACCAGTTTTGGTTTGCCCAAAATCGCTTGTGCCAACCCAACCCGTTGGCGCATACCTTTGGAATAGGTGCGGATTTTACGTGTCGCCGCCTCCCCTAGCCCAACACGATCCAGCAAATCATCCGCGTGCTTTGGTGCCACCTACTTGAGCCGTGCAAAATGGCGCAGCTGGTCTCTCCCACTCAACGCCCCATGGAACGCCACACTTTCTGGTAAATAACCAATCGCTGCCCGCGCCGCGCGGGAACCGGGCGCCGCACCGCCAATTTCAATCTTGCCAGCACTTTGCGGGGCAAGCCCAAGTATCATCTTGATCAGCGTGGTTTTCCCGGCCCCATTATGACCCAACAATGCTACGCGCTCTCCGGCATCCACAACAAAGCTAACGTCACGCACCACTTTGCGCCCGTCATAGGATTTTACTAATTGAGATATATTTAGAAAACTCATTGGATTTCTTTCCATGGGGCAAGTTGAGGCTCAACCGGCGACATTAAAGGGGCACGGTCAATCACACCGCCGGGCAACAATGCCGGGAACGCCGACTGCGACCAGCGGATTAATTGAACGGCCGGTGAACCCAGCAACATTTTGGCCGCCGGTTGCGTCCAAAGCACATGATCCATGGCATCATTGGGGCGATATACAGCATCAGCAATCCCGTCACCATCCAGATCATACGCCCCGTGATCAGACCAATAATTCCCTATTCCCGCAACACTCCAGTCCACCCACTTGGTGCCCGCATATTTCACTTGCGTACGATTGCCTACAAACCCATTCCCCACAATTTCATTGCGTTCCGAGCCAGCGGTAAAATGAATGCCAATCCCGCATTCCTGAAACAAGTTTCCCGAAAATGTATTTTTGTGCGCATTGTAAATGAACACACATTTGTCCTCGACCTGTTCAATCCGGTTGTTGACGATTACGCTATCATTTGTGTAATTCATCATGATGCCATGATCACGATCTCCGCGCGAAAGATTGCCTTCAACGCGTACGTTTTCAGAAAACATTATAGCGTATCCAAGGTGGTTTCCGAGGGAAATGTTGCCCGAAACTGTGGAGTTATTGACGTACATATAGTGCACGGCAAAACGCAAATCGCGAAAGCGGTTGTTGGAGAAAGTGTTGTCATTTGAAATGTTGGCAAAGATGCCGTCGCGCCCCCAACGAATATCATTTCCTATAACTTTTGTACCCGGTGCATTCCAGACATAGACCCCGTTTCCCCGGTCATTCATGCGATGATCTTGCCGCCCTTCAATGACATTTCTGCTCACGACGGCTCCGGTTGAGCCATGCACATCAACA